>JAZFSJ010000383.1:0-5234 GCA_036446115.1 Thermodesulfobacteriota bacterium
CCCCGACCCCCGCGGGGCCCCCCCCCCCCCGCGGCGCCCAGACAATCCAGCAGATGAAGATCAGGATGGCTACGCTGAGGCTATGGAATCTCTCGATATGCTTGACCACCAGGAATGGAATGATAAGGAAAGTGGGGAAAAAATGGCGGGTATTATAAGGGAGATAAACTCAAATAGCGTGGATGCTCTTGATGGGGGTGCCATTACTCATGTATTTATGGGACATGTTCACAGTGATTTTATAGACCTGGATGAGGAAAGTAACACCTGGTGGATTCACACCACCTCTGGGGCAAGTGCAACAAATAGTGACGACGATTTTCGGGGATATAGGGTCATAGAGGTAGAAAATGGTCAGATTGTGCGGGTGAACCAGACCGCCCCGGAAGGAGAGGTGATCCCCCCTGGAGATAATGACCCAACCAACAACCAGACGTGGGATTACCAATCCTATGCGAGTAACAGCATTATGATCACCACTACTCAGGGGAAAAATAATGGAAACTCAACCCTGGTTACCCAGGAGGTGACAAATCATGTAGAGACAAGTATTTCTGGAAGGCTAAAGTTCTACATGCCTAGAGTGGAGGGAGAGGATAATGCCCAGGACAATTATGGCTATCAGGTATCCGGAGGAACTATTCGCCAGGTTGCCAGGAGCGGTAACGATGGTGATGGAAATGAATTGATTTTTTATGTAGAAACCGTAGTTGATCCCGGTGAAGGTAAAAATGTTACTCTGGAATATGTTGGTAGTGAGGAGTAGGAAGGGCTTTGCAATCGGGACGGAACCCCTGAATTTGTTTTTTCAGGAAGGCGCTTTTACAGGAAGCTTTATAATAAAAGTGGTACCCTTAGGTTTTCTTTTCTTAACTTCGATGGTGCCTCCGTGGTTATTGATGATCTGCGCTGATACGGTGAGTCCTAGGCCGGAACCTGTGGATTTACTGGTAAAGAAGGCATCAAACAGTCTGTCTATATCCTCATCTGAAATGCCTACCCCGGTATCAGCAATCTCAATCGTTACCCATTGATTATCGCAGATAGTAGAGTGAGAAATAGTACCGCCGTCTGGCATCGCCTGCATGGCATTTTTAATGAGATTAATCACTACCCTCCTTATCTGATTTTCATCCAGCCAAAGCATGGGAAGGTCGGGACCAAGATTTTTTTCAAGGAAGATATTGTTTTTCTCCAGTTCTAGGTCCAGCACTTTTAAAGTATTCTTTATAATTTCATTCAGAGAAACAGTGTCGCATTTAGGGGGTGCGGGTTTAGTGAAATAGAGAATGTCTGTCAGGGTGTTTTCCATGCGGTCTATTTCATCCACTATGATCTTCACATAGCTTCTGTTTACTTCCCCACCCTGATCTTTTTTCAAAATGCGCCGTGCAAAACCCCCTATTGCCACCAGCGGATTCCTGATCTCGTGCGTTACCCGGGCAGCTACATTGCCTACTGCCGATAATCGTTCGTAACGGAGAAGCTTGTCACGGTTTTCTCGTAGTTCGTTGTATGCCCTGCTTAATTCTTCCACCTTCTCTCTTGAACTTTTGTAAAGGTGCGAGTTCTCAATGGCAAGGCTGGCATGATTGGCAAATGCCCCTAAGCGCTCTACGTCTTCATCAACAATGGGTTCCTTATTGATGAAATTGTCGGCTAAGAGCACACCCAGGGCTTTCCCCCTGGAGACCAGGGGAACCAGGGCAAATGCATCAGTCCCCAGAAGGCTGATAAAGTCTTTGTCAATAAGGGGATTGTGTATGCCGTCCGTGATATTGAAGGATTTATTCTCATATACCGCCTGGGTAAAGACGCTCTCCCCTTCCCTGAGTGGTGTTTTTATCTTTTTTACCAGGTTGTTTATGGGCTCATCCTCTTTAGATAATTTTCCAAGGCGGGATTGAAGGAGTTCCTTTAAGGTATGGCTCTCGCGTGCCAGACCTTCCCAGATTTTGTAGGCCTCCTCAATAGTGAGGGACCCGGTGGCCACTTCCCCTTCCAGCATAGATTCTTCTTGGTTAATTAAAAAGAGGAAAGCCCGGTTAAATCCCAGGGCCTGATATGCGGTAGCGCCGATTAAGATCATATGGAGGATTTCATCAAGTTCACGGGTGCTTAAGAGGACTTCACCAATTTCGTTCATGATGGAAAGCTCTGTTACTTTATTCTGCAATCTTCCTTCCATTCTGGCTTTTTCCTCTTCAGCCCGTTTTATGGGGGTTATATCTCTTATAATGGTGATAACACCGTACTCCCCGATTTCCAGAGGAATGTAAGAAGATTCTATGGGGAATTCCGTTCCATCTTTTCTCATACCAGTTCCCTGTAACATTAACCCTTTGTTTTCGAAGGATTGGGTGTCGAAGAATTTTTTCAGATATTCTGACTGTACCTCTCTTGCACTCTCCGGCAGCAAGTGAAGAATAGATTTTCCCATAATTTCACTTCGAGAATATCCAAAAATCCCTTCAGCCTTTTTATTGAAAAAGTTTATAGTACCACCTGTGTGTAGTGAAATAATTGCATCGTTTGCATTTTCTAGAAAATGACGATACCGTTCTTCCGATTGCTTCAGTTCACTTTCTAATATTTTGTTTTCCGTGATGTCTCTGGCGATTTCTATTATTGCTTGACTTCCATCACTGTTTTTAACAGATGAAGCGCTTAATTCGAGCCATTGCCCTCCTTTGAATTGAGCGCAATAACTAAAGTTTTTGTTCCCCTTATTAGTGATTTCATCGATAGGGCATGTCTGGCAGGGTTCATCTCTTCCCATTAAGGATTGATAACAGAGACTGTCAGTTTGATCTCCAAACATCTCTTTAGCAGCTTTGTTCATGAAGGAGATTCGATAATCATCATCTTCTACTATCACCGCTTCATTCATACTGGCAAACAGTAAGTCCAATCTATCTTTTTGTAATGTGAGCGATTGTTCTAACTCCAGTCTTTCAACGGATTTGCCTATTCTTTCAGAGATGGCCTGTAATAACGTTGTTTCTTCGTCTGTGAAAGATTCATCTTCAGTGTAATAGACTTTAATGCTTCCACGGATTTCCTCATTGACCTTGATGTCAGAAGAAATGAAACGATTATCAGAAGAAGGGGGTGGTTGTGTGCTGTAGGTCTTTTTGTCTAGGGTGACAGTGGCACGGGCCTCTTTAGGAAATTGCATGCTGTGTACGATGTAGTGGGTTATTTTGAGAAGGAATGCTTCCAGGGTTTTACAGCTCTCAATCTCATGACTTATGTTGTATAGGCAGTTGAGCTCCTTGATTCTCTCCAGCAGCTGGCGTGCAATGTTTTTTTCTTCGATGGTATAGTTATTGAGGGTGTCATCTGGAAGTGAGAAGGGGGGGGCTGAAAATAAGGCTTTGTCTATTTTGATATTTTTTCCCTTTTCCATTATCAAATGTTAATTTTCCAGTTGTGGTTTGGCTGTAGCTGCAATTCCCAGGAGGTACATGCTTGCAGTAATCTCGTTACCTTTCTTGTTAAAGGAGAGTTCATCCATTAAATATTCAACGATGAAAAGACCCCTTCTGGTGGGAATGTCAATCTGGTTTCCCTGAAGCTGTCGAGTAAATTTCTTTGCATCAAATCCTTCCCCTTCGTCTTTTATGGTAAGACTGAATTTTTGGGCATCAAAATTGAGGGTGGCTGAGATTTTTTTCTCCGGATTATTCTTGTTGCCATGCATAAGTGCATTGGTTAAAAGTTCGTCAGTACACACTGAGACGTTATTGAGTATATCCTCGTTGTCTATACCTCTCCACTGACATTCCTTTACAATATAATATGTCACCGAGGGAAGAAGGTGGGGAAAGCTTGGTATAACTATTTCTGTTTGATGGCGGATGTTTTGAAGAAGCTTATTGGTGCCTAGAGATAGTTCCCGTAGCCTTAGCCCCTTTCTTATAACGTTTTCTACGTCCTTAATAGTAAAAGGTTTGGTAATAAAGTTGAAAGCTCCCCTGGTGAGTGCAAAGGCGGCGTTTTTTGCATCACCGTATCCGGAGATGACAGCAATGGGGATACTGGGATTAAGTTCCCTGCTCTTTACGATAAATTTTAGTCCATCCATATTAGGCATCATTAAATCCGTGATGATCAGATCAATCTTTTGAGAACTTAACACATTGAGCGCTTCCAGACCATCCTGGGCGCTGAAAGGGGTGAGATTAAGTTGTTCAACTATTTCTGCGAGGCTGGAGCGTATGTCTTCTTCGTCATCTATGATCAGAATAGTAATTTCTTTCACAGTATTCCTCCTAATGGTTTTATGAGTTAGAGGGACAACCAACAAATGATAGGCGATTTCAACTACGGATTCTTTTTCTACAATGAACAGGGATTACGGGAGATAGTGTTAGATACGACAGTTACATTTAATAGCAAGGCGTATCCTGCAGGATTTAGAAGTGAGATAACTAAACAATAAATGCCGCTAAACTGTCTGTTAAGCTTAACATTCTTGATCTTTCGAAAGAAGATACAAGCCTTACCTATTTTTGAAAAGGTTGTTTGCCAGTTGAGGCAGGCGCTAAGAGTTATTGACCCTTTCTTTGAGTTCCTTACCTACTTTGAAGAAAGGCCTTTTCTTAGGAACTACGTCAATGATCTGGCCGGTTTTAGGGTTTCTTCCTTTCCTTCCCTCATAATTTCTTACTTTAAAACTCCCAAATCCGCGGATTTCAATTCCTTCGTTTTGTGCCAGGGCCTCAGTCATGGAATCAAAAACCGTGTTGACCGCTAACTCAGCAACTTCATGGGTGATTCCAACTTTCTCCGAGACATGTTTGATTAGTTCAGATTTGATCATACCACACTCCTTTCTATTGCAAGTAACCAGATATATTGCTTTTATAGAAAAAAACTGAAGTTTTTATCCTTCACCGCTTGGAAAGAAATTATATAATAAGCTCAAATGTGAAATTGAACTGACAACGGATTTAAAAAACGAGTATTGTTTTTTAGGTTTAAAGGATATAAGTTGCTATATTAATAATATTTTTACATATATATGTCAACAGAAAATATTAATATTTTTGTTATTTTAAAAAACCGGGGTCTTGTTTCCCTTGTTTAAAAGAACTTCCACTATCTATGTCAGGTTGAAAAAAGAAGTAAATTTTGACGCGCTTTAAAAGAAACGTTCAAGCTTTATAACGGGGTTTATCTATTTCCTAAGAGAGCAGGATTATTTTTTCGATCAGTATTTTATAGAAAAG
>JAZFSJ010000384.1:0-4806 GCA_036446115.1 Thermodesulfobacteriota bacterium
TGATAATATGGTTTCGAGCTATCAAGTAAACGGAGACTTTATTACTTGTGATGAGGATGCCGATTGTGCAGCTACTTTTGGTATATGTCAAATGGAACAAGGAATTTATACTCGTAGCGGATGCGGAGATGTGTGTGAATGTGAATGTAACTTTGACTATGACGGGGATGTGGATGCACTGGATGCCATTACGTTCAAGATAGATTATGGAAGAATGGACTGTGAGGAAGGAAATCCCTGTAATGGAGACTTTGACTGTGACGGAGATGTGGATGCACTGGATGCCATTATGTTCAAGATAGATTATGGAAGAATGGATTGTCCTTTATGTTCGTTTTCTTGTTTTTGATAACATCTGTAAGATCATCTAATTTTTTTAGTAATATGACCCCTCTGCATTTCTACTGAGGGGCTATAATTTTATCGTTGATTAACAGAACTCACCTAAGTAGAACACATCAATATCTTGTGGCCTCGGTTTGCTCACCGAAAGTTAACACTACTACCAAGACTGTCGAAAAAGTCCAAATTTGGCATTTATGCTAACTTTGTGTATAGTAAAATCGAATAGTTACAACGTACAAAATGAGAGGTGTAGGTTTTTTCGACAGTCTCAATACAAACATCAACTCCCATTAATCCAACAAAAAATTGACATTTTATAAATGATTCTCTTGTATTTTATGCAAGACATAGAATAAACAACAAACTCTTTCAGAAAATCCCAGAGTATGATATTGTCCTAAATATACGAGGATAAAAAAGTAAGTGTACTTTATTTAAATCTCTTAACAGTAAGTTAACTCTTATTAGAAGGAAGGAGGTCCCATGGCTAAAATAAAACAACCGAAAGTGCCTACATTTGTTCTGCCAGTCTTTAAACAAGCGGGGATTAAAATTAAAAACTTCAAATCGGCATCTGCCTTTGAGAAAGTGCTTATTAAATTTCTCAAAAGAAACAATGTGCTCCACCTGAGCACAACCAGAAACAATATCCCGAGAACTACTCCTTTAGAATACCGTCTTGATGGTTTTACCTTTTATATTCTTTCAGAGGGAGGAGGTAAATTTAACAATCTTAAAGTTAACAACTCTATCTCTTTCTCCATTGCAGAGCCTTATCATCCTAAAAAGGATTTCTGGGGAGGTAAGGGATTGCAGGTATGGGGAAAGGCCAAAGTATATAGCAAAAAGAGTGATCCCCGCCGTTTTGAAAATGCACTTAAGAAAATGAAAGTGTATGAATCTCTCAAAAAAATGGGGCAAAAGGAACTCCCCCCTCAAATTAACTTCCGGGTAATAGAAATTACTCCTGCAAAAATGAAATATGGAAATGTACGGGAAGGAGCTTTTAATGTTACCTGGGAGAGGAAGTAAACTACCACCCGAGAAACGGGTGGCTTTGTTTTTGCGGCCAAAGGCCGTTAAACAAAGGAAGCACGAAAGTGCTAATGTTTCCTTTTGCGACCCCGTGCAAAGCACGGGGTTTCCAAAGCAAACAATGAAAGGTATCCTATCCTTGAATTAAGTGAATTTCTCTTGCTTTAGTACAGTTATTGTCTCCAGGAGGGATTTTCCATAAACGAGAAGCTTATCAAACAGGAGGGATAACTTATGAAAGTCTTAGCTATCTGCGGAAGTTTCCGGGATGAAAGCAATACCAACAAGCTGGTAAAAAAGATAGCAGAATCCTCCGGATGTGATTGTGAACTTATCTATCTTGGAAAGTTGGAAATTAAGCCCTGTACAGGGTGTGCGAGCTGTATGATGAATGAGGGGAGGTGTGCAATCGATGATGATATGCAGGGTCTTTATGATAAATTAATAAATGCTGATGCTGTTATTGTTGGTTCCCCCACCTATTATATGGATGTTTCAGCAGCGGTTAAAAGTCTTATTGACCGGAGTTTAGCCCTCAATTATCGGGGGGTTGGGCCGGAATACGCTTCTGGCTTACCTGTCATGGGCCATTGCGCACTCGCTGGGAAAAAGGGGATTGCGATAACAACTGTTGCTGGAGATGGCCATAAGCGTGCGTTAGAGACACTGAAATTATGGTTGGTAGATTCACACAGGTTGGATCTTATTGATACATTGGCTGAGATAGTGGGTATGAATGACGTCAATGACATGCCAGAAGTTTTAAGGCGAGCGGAGATCGCGGGGGAAAAGTTAGGACAGGCTTTTAAGGAGGCATACAATAGTTAAGCAGGAATACTCCATAAATAATCCCTTTTAAAAAATAGGATAGCACTCTATGAAGCATCTCTCATCTGAAAAAGTGCACTCCCGTTGGAACAGGGATCTTGATCCAGTTCTTACAATCTCTATAGGTGAGACAGTCTTAATAGAAACCAGGGATACGTCTGACAACCAAATTTATCCTGGTTTCAAAGTGGAAGATGTAGAAAAGGTTGATACGGATCGTATTCATCCCCTCACAGGACCTATATGTGTAGAGGGAGCAGAACCCGCTGATACCCTTGAAATTTTAATCGGTAAAATAACACCTGCGAGTGAAGGATTTAATGTTGTACCTTCTGGCGGAAAAAATTTTGGTTTTTTGCCTGAAAAACCCTTCGAATTTTCTATAAGGTTCATGGACATTGATAACAGAAATGCAATTGTAAAATTCTCGGATTCTATCCATATCCCTTTAACCCCTTTTCTGGGAGTCATGGGAGTTGCCCCTCATGCTAAGGGTGAAATTCGCACACTTACGCCAGGAGCACACGGAGGAAATCTGGATCTTGCAGAACTAAGGACAGGGGCTAAACTTTATCTGCCTGTTTTTGTTGAAGGTGCCCTCTTTTCTGCAGGAGATTGTCACGCTGCCCAGGGAGATGGGGAGGTTACTGGTGCGGCAGTAGAATGTGCTGCAAAAGCAGAATTGACCTTTAATCTGATCAAAGGAACTAACGAAAAATTTCCCAGAGCAGAAACCCTTTCTCACTATATAACCATGGGATTTGAACAAGACCTCACTGCTGCTGCAAGGAAGGCCACAGAAAGAATGGTTGATTTTATTTCAAAGGAAAAAAACATTACTCAGAGCGAAGCCTATTCTCTTTGCAGTATTACAGCAGATGTGAGAATTACTCAAGTCGTAAATGGAATTATGGGAGCTCATGTCATGATGCCAAAGGCAATTTTCCTAAAATAGAATACTACCCGTGAATGCAAGAGAGGCCACAATCTCGTCACAGGGAAACCACACACTAGTATCAATATACTCATGCGCCCTATTTTCCTTCTTGAAAAGTGGGGGAAGCGCTTAGCTCCTCAATGAACCGTTAAGTTTTTAAGGTTTTGATAAAGCAATGCTACAAGAAACAATGAAGATTGCGAGGTTTAGAGGTTTCCAAAAAGGGTTTGTACTGGAAGAAACCGGTAAACCACAAGTGAAAAACAACGAGGTATTAGTTCGAGTCAAATGTTGTGCTGTATCTGGAACTGATACCTATCGGTATAGAGAATATGAAAATCCTACTGTGAGGCCATTTTTAAATGGAGAAACACCGGGGCATGAAATAGTTGGAGTAGTTGAAAATATAGGAAAATCAGTTGCTCAATGTGACGTCGGTGACAGGGTTGTAATTCAGCCCTTTTGGGGATGTGGTCATTGTGTTGCGTGTAAAGCAGGTAGAGAAAACTTTTGTCCTGATATTAAGGCATTTGGATTTCATGTGCCAGGAGGATTTTCGGAGTTCTTAAGTGTGAGAGAAGATATTGTGCTTAAATTCAACCCTCACCTGAGTTTTGAAAAGGCTGTCCCCACACACCATATCGCAGTGAATTTAAATGGGCTTAAATCTTCCGGGGTAACATTCGGGTCTAACACATCTGTTGCTGTTTTTGGTGTAGGAAATCTTTGCATTCTTATGGTTGTTATTATCAAATCAATGGAAGTCTCAGAAATTTATGCGATCGACATTGAAACATCGAGACTTAAACTTGCCAAGGAATTGTCTGATAGCATGACCATAAATGCACAAGATATTGACCCTGCTGAGGTAGTATTAAGAGAAACCGGTGGCATGGGTGTTGATGTATCCATAGAGCTAGCAGGAGGTAGTGCACCCACTATTAATCCAGCTATCAGAGCAACGAAAAAAGGTGGAACCTATATTGCCATTGCCGTTAGAAATGAAAAAGATACATTAAATTTCCTCCAGATTCTCAGTAAAAACTTGCGAGTACAGGGATCAGCTACTCACACACTAAGAGAAATGGAGGAATCCCTTGCTATGATAGAAGATGGGCGTGTCAAGACAAATAGAATCATAACACATAGGTTTCCACTAGAAAAAATAAACCGTGCTTTTGAATGCAGGCTTGATGATCCGAAGGCGCTCTATGTGGTGGTCGATCTCTAATGCTCTGACGTTTGCATATTAAAACAACAAAGAAGTTTTTTCTGATTTCTGAACCTGGAAAATTCTACAGTTAGATTTAAAATATTAAGTGAGGAGAGCGATAGATATGGACTATGATGTCTCTATAGTAGGAGCAGGACCGGCAGGTTTGATGGCGGCAAAAAGGGCTGCAGAACAGGGGCTTAAGGTTATTCTTATTGAAAAGAGAAAAGATATCGCCAATGTAACCCGTGCATGCTGTCAACATTTTATAATGGATGAAGATTATGAAAAGGAAGGTATAAAAGTTGATGGAGAAAAGATTATTTTTCCTCACAACGATTTTGAAGTAAATTATAAAGGACCTCTTTCTCCCATAATTGACAAATACTATATTTCTCCCAAGGGTCATGAAATACATTTTGCCTATTCTGATAGACGCCCTATCGCT
>JAZFSJ010000385.1:0-2461 GCA_036446115.1 Thermodesulfobacteriota bacterium
TTCTGTGAGGGGCCGGGGTTCAACGGGTGTATGGTTGAAATAATGTGGCACCGTCGGGAAACCAGGCGGAAACAGAGAAAACAAACCTCAACCTGTAGCATCGGAAGAAACCGGTCTACTCGACTCAATCCTCTTACTCTCCCTTTATCACTTAGAGAGATAAGAAAAGATTACAAATAAGTTAAGAAGGAGATGAAAAATTAAAATTTATGTGGTTTTTGGGCCAGTCGTACTGTTTGCCATTCTTTCTCTTGGATCTAGCTGCAATAAAGTCAAGAATGGCTGTGCTGATGGGGATACACAGGGTTGCTTCTGTCCAGACGGTACTCAAAAGGTTCAATCGTGCATGGCTGACGGTAGCGGATGGAAGTTATGTGCATGTGGGACAGGGGAGGCGAGCAGTGATGAGGGAGTAGAGTGGTGTGATCCTGCCACTGATCTATGCTGGCAGGATCCGCCTTACCAGAAGGAAAGGGGGTTATGCTGGGAAGCTGCAAACGACTACTGTGAGCAGCTAATCGTTGATGGCCACGATGATTGGTGGCTGCCGAACCTAGACGAACTGCGCACACTGGTGGTAGGTTGTCCGCAGCTTGAAACCGGGGGGGCTTGTCAAGTGGAGGATGGTAGCGGATGGGATGATATGGATACCGAATACTGCACATCCTGTGGTGACGGTGCGGCCGACATGGAATGTTATTGGGATCCGCAGCTCCAAGGTACGTGCAATAGAAATACTGAGCTGGACCCTGCCGTTGAGTACTGGTCTTCATCACAGAACGCTGACGACCCTGAAAACTGGGCCGCGTTTATCCATTTCGGAAATAACACAATGGGTTTCAACCATACAATAAGTTGGGCTGACGTGCGGTGCGTTCGTAACAAAAGTTCCTACGAAAACGAGCCGGTTTGTGCGCCAAACGATACAGAGCAGTGTGCCTGCGCAGACACTACCACCGGGGCAAAGAAATGCAGCTCTGACGGCAGTGGCTGGGGTGATTGCGTCTGCATTGCAGCTGGCGAGAGTTTCGAAAATGAATGCGGTACTGAGACTACAATTGATCCCGATGATTGCAACAAAATCACAGTAACGGTTACGGCACCTGATGACTTTCCTGGCAATCCGTTCTCACTTACGGGATTCATCTGGGCAGCTGATCGCTGTTGCCCACCTAATGGACCGCCGGATGGCGGATGGGAGAGTTATAGGAACAGCGGGCTGACTAAAGATACGCCTTTTGCGATGGACATCCACGCTATAAATATAGCCAAGACCGCATGTCTCCCGGTTAGTGAGTATAAAGTGGGAATCTCGGTTTTGATGAATGAAGATGATCCCGTTCAGCAATTGGAATGGGAGGGATACATGGACGCCCCGGTTCTGGTGGCCGGCGATGTTGATGGAGGTATCATTGAACTCATCCATGGATCCCCTGGTGATTGACCAAAAGGAGTAAGTTTAATCTAATCAAGAGGAGGTCTACGTTAGCCCTTCAGTGACAACACTGGGGGGTTTTTGCTTTCCCAAAAGTTGACACTACCAAAAGTAGTCTACAATAAAATTTGTCTGAAGGTGACTTTGACTTATGGCAAGTATGTTGTGTAAAATCCTTCCATTTTAGAACCACCATATATTGTATCTGAAGTTTATCCAACTGGCCCAAAACAAACTACCTAATTCTCAAATATTGACAAATTCTCCAGCTAATATATAGTTAATGCGTTACAGCACCGTCGGGAAACCAGGCGGAAACAGAGAAAACAAACCTCAACCTATTGCATCGGAAGAAACCGGTATACTCTACTCAATCTTTTGGGAGTTTAGAAAATGGTATAAAGGTTAAAATGTCTGCAACTAGAACAAATCTTAAAAACAAATTCTTTCCTAAATTATTTGTTATTTCTGTAGTCCTTTTACTACTCCTATCCTCTGGGTGCTCAGAAAACGCTGCCCCAAAATCTAAATCGAATAAAGAAAATCCTTATTGGAAAAAAGCAAAAGAACTCTATGAGAAAGCAAAAGAATCTGGAGAAACAGTGCCTGAAGATATGGTGGACTGGGCAAAGGAGGACATTAAAAGAATTGGAACTTGGGAGTATAAAATTGTCTTTTTAGACGTTGAAGGTGATAGCGGCCTTGAGGAAGAGCTTAATACTTTAGGAAAGGAACGTTGGGAATGTTTCTGGATAGAAAAGAGAGAAAACAGGCTAACCCTCTTCCTGAAGAGACCTACAAGAAGTTATTTGAAGGCAATTCCAGCAGGGGAGATTTGGAGATTTCTTCCTCAAGGAGATTCATGAAAATAGGGGATTCTCACTTTCAGCCCTTACAAGGAAACACCTCTATTTGTTCACCAAAAGTTAACATTCCTGCTATGAACCCCACCAACTAGGAAGCCCAAATAGTTAACACTACCAAACGTAGTCTACAATAAAATTTCTCTGAAGGTGACTTTGACTT
>JAZFSJ010000386.1:0-2629 GCA_036446115.1 Thermodesulfobacteriota bacterium
GCTTGATATGGGCGCGTTAGTTGCGGGAACCAAATACCGGGGTGAGTTTGAGGACAGGCTTAAAGCGGTTTTAAAAGAGATTGAGGAGAAAAGCGGTGAGATCATCCTTTTCATAGATGAACTCCACACGGTGGTGGGGGCAGGTGCCGCAGAGGGAGCTATTGATGCTTCTAATATGCTAAAACCTGCTTTGGCCAGAGGAGAGTTGAGGTGTGTGGGTGCTACTACCCTGAACGAGTATCGTAAATATATTGAAAAGGACGCTGCGCTGGAGAGAAGATTCCAGCCCATTTTAGTGGGTGAGCCTACGGTAGAGGATACCATTTCAATTCTAAGAGGTCTTAAGGAGCGTTATGAGGTTCACCATGGGGTTAAGATCCAGGATTCAGCAACGGTTGCCGCGGCTACCTTATCTAACCGCTATATCTCTGATCGCTTTCTTCCTGATAAGGCCATTGATTTGATTGATGAGGCTGCATCAAAGCTAAGGATTGAAATGGATAGCCTGCCTACGGAGATTGATGAGGTGGACAGAAAGATAGTGCAGTTGGAGATTGAAAGAGAGGCTTTAAAGAGGGAGAAGGATAAGGCCTCCCGGGAAAGGCTGGAAAAGGTGAAGAAAGAGCTGGCCTGCCTTAAGGAAGAAAGTGCGGCCATGAAGGTGCACTGGAAACGGGAAAAAGAGATCATAAAAAGGATCCAGGAATTAAAAGAACAGCTTGAGAATACTAAGTTGGAGGAGCAAAAGCTGGAGAGGGAAGGCAATCTGGAAAAGGTTGCCAAACTCCGCTATGGAACGTTAGTGCAGCTTAAGGAGCAGTTGGAGAAAGAGAGCAAAAGTTTGAATGAAATCCAGAAAAACCAGATGATGCTTAAGGAGGAGGTGGATGCTGAAGATATAGCCGAGGTGGTGGCCAAGTGGACCGGCATCCCAGTTTCCAAGATGATGGAGGGTGAGTTGGCAAAGCTGGTCAAAATGGAGGAGAGAATCAAGGAGAGAGTGGTGGGTCAGGATGAGGCCATACGTGCAGTCTCTAATGCAGTAAGAAGATCTCGCTCCGGCCTGCAGGATCCCCACCGGCCGCTTGGTTCTTTTATCTTCCTGGGCCCTACTGGTGTGGGGAAGACGGAGTTGGGCCGGGCATTGGCGGAATTCCTCTTTGATGACGAGCAGGCCATGGTGAGGATTGACATGTCCGAGTTCATGGAGAAACATTCCGTTGCGCGGCTCATTGGTGCTCCACCCGGTTATGTGGGATATGATGAGGGAGGATATCTCACAGAGGCGATCCGGAGAAAACCCTATTCAGTAGTGCTGCTAGATGAAATAGAAAAGGCACACCCAGAAGTCTTTAACATCCTCCTGCAGATACTGGATGACGGTAGACTTACAGATGGACATGGCAGGACAGTCGATTTTAAGAATACTACCATTATCATGACTTCTAATTTGGGAAGCCAGTGGATCCAGGATCTAAGAGAGAAAGATTATGATGAAATGCAAAAAAGGGTGACAGAAGTTGTCCGTTCAACCTTCAAACCGGAATTTTTAAACCGGGTTGATGAAATGATTATCTTCCATGCCTTGGGCAGGAAAGAAATTAAAAAGATTATTGAGATACAGTTGGGCTATTTGGATAAAAGATTAGCGGAGAAGAAACTTTCGGTTAGGCTATCTGAATCGGCAAAGGAACTGTTGGTTGACCAGGGCTTTGATCCTGTGTATGGTGCTCGACCTCTCAAAAGGGCCATTCAGAAAATGATCCAGGATCCTCTGGCGTTAAAACTGTTAGAGGGAGATTTTCCCGAGGGTGAGCATATAGAAGTGGATGTTAACCCGGCGGCAAAAGAAATTGTCTTTAATAAAGGTCAGGGCACTATAGCTGCTTAAGAAAGAGTTAAAACCATATTTTGCAGTAGGCGTCGTGGCGAGGAGCAGAAACCCGCAGCGAAACGCGCGTGAAACAAGCGTTGCAGCAAGGATTGGAAAGCTCTTAAGCTTTCCGAATCTTAATATAATTATATTATACATGACTCACGGCTTCGCCTTAGAGTTACGGGCCGGTCATGCCGCAGTGGATGGCTACTGCAAATTCTGGATTAAATAGCTGTGTGAGGCAGCACTTCTTAGGAAGGGCAGGTAGTGCTCTTATTGTGTGCGTTGAAAAATCCGTGCTTCACACGGGGCTTCCTTTTACTTGCAAATACCCTTGACGACTTCGTAAAAAGTCCACCTGCTGCGTTGCGCTTCATCCCCGCCCCGTTATATTAACGGGTGTTCTATTCATAGCTGTTAAATGAGGTAGACAGATGTAAGAAGCATGGATAATTCTAATTGTTTATTTAACGGGGTAAATCATTCCGACGTACCCCTAAGTACGCCTCATTCCTAAAGATTCGCGCGCCTTGCATCTGGAGCTTTTTACTGTGTCGCCTAAATTACGACTTTTTACGAGTTCATCACCCTTAGGAAGGGAAAAATTGGTTGAGATGCTTTTTAAGATCTTCAGGTAGTTGGTTGAACCGTCTAGTTATGTTTCCTTCTTTATCGATTATAATATGGGTAGGAATACCTATAATTCCGTACCTTGTTGAGACCTCTCCTTTCTCATCAAAAAGGATTTTATAG
>JAZFSJ010000387.1:0-3497 GCA_036446115.1 Thermodesulfobacteriota bacterium
CCTCCTACCACCGTCCCTATCAAGGAATCGAGGAAGGTGAGATGGGGAATGAAAAAGGATGCTACTAGTCCCACAACAATACCAGGCAGGGTGATGCTGTCGGGAATAATTTGGTGTTTTATGTCAATAGCAGTTATGGCGAGGAGGGTTGCGCTGAATACAAAATAGACGAAATAGTTTAAGCTTAAGAAACCAAATTTTATCACAAAAATCAAGGAAAGGAACCCAGAGAGCAGTTCTACCAGTGGGTATTGATAAGAAATAGGAGTCTTACATTTGCGACACTTTCCTCTTAGAATGATAAAACTGATAAGAGGAATGTTGTCATAGAAAGCAATAGGGCGCTTGCAAGAGGGGCAGTGAGAGGAAGGGGTAATGACAGATAGATGAGCAGGAAGACGAAAAATACACACATTGAAAAAGCTTCCTATGAAAGTTCCAAAGATGAAAGAAAAGACCAGGTTCATCATTTCAACTTAGAATAGAGGTGATCAAAATTTTTATATATCCAATAGACACTTGCACTTGCACCGAAGAGAACGCCAAAAAAGGTGCTGAATTTTAAATAGTCGGCTACTTCCTTTATTGAAAAATTATATAGTGATTGTGAGTAGGCCTGATATCCAATCAGAATGAAGCACGAGACAAAACTGACAGATACTGTCCATAGAAAGAAGCGGTAAAAAACTTTGAAAAAGCATTCTGAGGTAAAATAAAATGTCTTTAAGAAGTTGAGCTTATTTTGGTTGTTTGCAATCTTCCTAGATAGAGATGAAAGGTCTTTTATAAAGTTCTGCGCTTCCTTCAGGCTCACAGCAGTTTCGATGGAGGATGCAGCTTTTGCTCTGTTTAGGATAAGGAGATAGTGGTCAGCCAGATAAGTATCGGCATAACTGAGAAGGTTTTTATAGTGGTATTTTCCAAGATAGCGGTTGTATTCTTCCCAAATGATATGGAATGAGGCAATGCTCTTTCTTATGGAGTGACGTCTGTTTCTGAGGACAGCTCGTAATTTATCTTTGATATTAAAACCGCAGCCAATGACATCTAAGAAGCCAAAGTAACTATCACCTTCAAAGAGTTTAATTGTTTGACTGAAAATCTTTTCCGCTGCTTTATACTCGGGGTCTTCCTTGCTAAACCATTTTCTATGATCCGTGAAGTTTATCTTAATAGTTTTGATATTATTTGAAGCTTGTGTCTTCGCATGTTCAAAAAATTCTTTAGCTAAAACATCTATCTCTCTTTTTATTGGATTTAGTCCAGGATCTATAAGGACCTTAACGTAAAAGTGGGGTTCTGTCGCTATGAGGTTTTTCAGTATGGATAGGGCCTCATTTTTATTACCCTTCTTTGCTAAAAGCGCCGCGTATCTATATTTGGCTTCCAGAAAGTGAGGGGCAATAAGCAAGGCTTCTCTTACCTTATCTATTGCGTCTTCCAGGTTATCCCTGAGCTCATAGACTCTGGATGTCAGAAGTAAAACGTAGCTCTTGTGCAATGGGTTGGATGCAAGGGATAACGCTTTACGAAACTGGTAAATAGCTTTAGAAAAATCATCGGTTTCTAAAGCAAGGAAACCTAAGGCAGTATGTGGTTTGTAGTCTTCACTATTGTTTGCCAACGCCTTGTTGAGTATAGTGTAAGCTTCCCCATGATTAGAAACCCTTAAGCTGTCTTCTCCTAACCAAATGAATCCACCACCACGTCTGTTAGAAGTGGATAGTATAAAATTATTCCACTTAGTGGCATCAGATCGCCATATCTCACGGAGGAATCTAAGCTGGAAAACCTCGTTGACTTCATAAAAAGCCTCAAAAGGCAGTTTAAATGAGTCCGATTTCTGATGCGATATTGGTGTGGCAGGGGTTTCATCTTGTTCCGGTTTATAAGGCCTTAAGATCTTGGGGAAATGTGTTGCGTAAAGGGTTTTTATCTCAGCAGAAGAGAGATAACCAATTTCATTTAGTCCATTGGTGTGGAAGAGGATGCTCTTGGAAGGACACGAAGATGGGTGGTGATTTTTTGAACTGCAGTAGAAACATTCTGGGTAAGGAACCTTTTGATCGATGAGCCGAGGTTCTTCAATGCTCCTTTTTTCCACAGGTTCCCAGAGAATTTTGTGTAAAATGATGCCGTTTTTTAGAGGGGTGGGAAGGGGTAATGATTTAAAAAAAGGATTGTTCTTTACAGATTCATAAACAGGTTGGGTAATGTATATTTCGTTGGTACCGGCTTTTTCTCTGGCTTCGTCCGCTTCTTCTCCTCCATAAATTTTCTCCTCTTCTATTAGGACAAGGCCTTTGTGAATTCCGATATGAAACCCCTGATCAGATTTATGAAGTATTTTAAAGATTCTTAGTGCGGTTTCTACAGCTGTTCCTGCATCCTCAAAGAATGCTTTGAGCCTCCACTCAGGATCAATAGTAGTTCTAAAAGCCTTTTCCCTGATTACGTCTTCGATAGGTGAAAAATAGTTTGGAGTTTTGCTTTCTTCCTTATTGCTCGCGGTGGTATGATTAATGAGGGCAAGAAACATGGCAGTCATTTCTTTTTCTCTTAGTTGATCTGCTTCTTGCCACTCTGCTGCATAGATTTTAAACCCTACGTTACTATCAAAAGACTGGTCAGCTTCGAAGGGAAGAAAGGTAATGTCCTCTATGGATTGCAGTTCTTCATAAACAGATTCTGACACCAGGATTTGTTCAGATTCTCCAATAGAAACCAACTTGGATGCCTCGTTTACCACATTGCCATATACATCGTTATCCTCTATGATGCCCCTGCCAAAATTGATTCCGATTCGAATCTTTATGAGATCTTCCTGAGGCAAGTTAACATTATATTCAAAGAGCCTTCTCTGCATTTCTATGGCTGCCTTAACTGTTTTGTAAGGGTCATCGAAGGAAGCCATTATTGAATCTCCCACCATTTTGACAATAGTTCCTTCATAGTGTGTGATAATAGGGGAGAGCATATCATAGTGTCGTTGCACCATGAGTCTGCCGGCAATGTCACCATGGATTTTAAAGAAGGTGGTAGAACCCGTGATATCAGTAAAAAGGATAGTGATGTCCTTGGTGAGCCTTTTGTGCAACTCCTCATCGAGTTCCTCTACTCGCTTGATAAGCTCATCAGCGCCTGAAATAGAGCGTTCCCGTCCATCAAATGTTTTGGGATTTATATCGATTTGATGCTTACTGTCAGCCATATATGCTATTTTAAACGATTAATTAGAAAAATTTACCTAAGAAATGATTATCCTTCCAAAATATCTTGCCTAAAATTCCAAACGTTTTATTGAACCTACCTTATAGAAAAGTTGGAGGCCCTTATTATTCAATGGTTCTAAAGGTTATCAAATAAAAATTCATATATAAGTATCGTCATTTTTACTATAAAACTCAAAGGAAAAATTTCGTGGGGTGTAAGTAAACTACCTTCCGTGAAACGGGTGGCTTCCTTTTACAACCCCGCGCAAACAGGTTGTGTCATAA
>JAZFSJ010000388.1:0-3620 GCA_036446115.1 Thermodesulfobacteriota bacterium
TGATTTTGGCTGTCCTTCTGGGTTATGCCGTTTACAGGGTAAGAGGGAAAGTTTGAGACTATGAAGTTGCAACCACGAAGTTCACCCCATTAGACCATTAACCTAAGTTATATGTGTGCTTAAAACAATTCATGCCAAAAAGTGTTGTGTGGAAGTTCCCTACATCTTTTCTAACGGGGCAGGCGAAGAACTAGGAACCACGAAGAAGACGAAGATCTTCGTGGTTCCGTATTTTTACTACCAGCCTTGCCTGCATCCCCACCTGTTACCCCAGGCTCTACCTCTGCCAGGACCATAACCTAGCCCTTGTGGAGGGCCATAACCTCTCACCTGTCCTTGTGAATAATTGGGAAAAGGATTAGCATAGGAGCCGGACCTATAGGGAATTTGAGATAGTTGTTCTTCAGAGAGGATTTTTCGCATCTCCAGCTGGTTGCTCAGGCATTTTTGCTGAAGCTGTGGTTGGAGTTGAGTGAGCTCTTTTTGCTTTGCCATTACCTCTTCTGTATTGGGTCGATTTTTTGCGAGGAGCTGATTAAGCTCTATCCTTTTTACCGTGAGTTCGCTTCTCAACTTTGAAGTTTCCTTAATAAAGCCTTTTTGAAGATCAGTCATTTTTGCCGACTGCTCTTCAGTGAGATTAGGGACGTCAAACAACCAACAAGTACCTGACCCCATCCCGCATCCACGTCCTCCCATTCCTCTTCCCATACCGTATCCCTGCGCTATTGCGCTGGAGGAAAGAAGGGAAGCACTGATAAGAGCTATCCCCAGGAATATAAATGTAGTTTTTTTCATGGGTAATCACCATCCTTTCTATAAGTTTTTGATTTTAAGTGCCTCTATCTAGATAAACACCGGTTGCATCAAAAACTTGTGGAAAAATTGGTAGAAAATAATTATCTGGGGTGCTAGGATACTTACGATTAAAGGTATAAAAAATAAATTGGGACGCAGACTCGCCCTGTGAAATACAAAAAAAGACTATTTGTTCAACTCAGAAAATAACTACCTTTTCTTGTTAGCCATTCTAAAGGGGAATCATTACTATTTCACGGGGTAAATTCACCGATAGACGCAAAAAACTTTTAAATGGATACTGTGAATACAATAAATAGAAGAACACTTTTAGAAAACGATACCTTACATATCCTTCCTACCTTTCTGAGGGTGGAAGAAGAGATGATGTCGGGCCTTAATGAAAGCGAATGTGGGGTAATCTTTGGAAAAAGGGTTTTTACCTTTCCCCAATTGATTGAAAGAATATATGAGGAAGTACCAAATAAGGAATCACTCCTTTCATACCTCGGTCAGCTAGTGCTAATTGAGAAGGTAGTTGATTCCATTTATAAAGGTAAAAAGGAGGGATATTTTACCCTTCTTGTTGGATCAAGAACTTTTAGTATAACTTTAAGAAATATGCTTAACGAATTAAAATCATTCAATATAATATGTGATGAATATGAGGGAATAGTCGAGCAGTGGAAGGGGCCAGAGAGGGAAAAGCTGATTGAACTGGCTCGCATATATCGTTGTTATCAAACCAGTCTTATTGATCATGAATTGATTGATCTCAATGATATGAGTGTTATGGTAAAAGATTTTGTGACAGATTTGGATAATGAAATTGCCTTTTTAAAAGGCATTCGTCGTCTTATAGTTGAAGATATGTATGATTTCACGCCGGTTCAATTGGATCTTATTATCGCCCTTGCCCACAGGGTAGGGCATACTGATGTTATTATTCCCTATGACCACAATAAAGGTGATATTTTCAGCTATGTTGAGAGGACTATCAGGAAATTTGAGAGTCTTTGGGACCTTAATATAGATATCAATCTGGATTTTAAACCTCAGGGTGATACCAATCGGGGGAAATTAAGTGAAATAACTAAAAATTACTTTAAACGAAATGATCCTCCGGCAGGGAATGAGACTGTGCTTATTGAGGATGAAGTTATCCTGATTGAGGCAGCAGGGATTTATCAGGAGGCAGAGGCAATTGGAAAGGAAATCAGAAAATTACTGGATGCGGGAGTCGAACCAAATAAAATCGGGGTGCTCTTCAGTAACCTTGCTGTCTACAGTGAGATGATAGAAGATGTCTTTAACCGTTTCAAGATTCCTATCTACTTTCGGCGAGGCAAGCCACTTCTCTCTAGTAATGTGATTAAAACAGTATTGTCCTTTTTTGAACTGCTGGACAAGAATTTTGAACGTAATACCTTTTTGAAGATTGCAAGGTCGAATTACATAGATTTCTGGGGAGGAGATGAATCACTGTCTGGTGAGAAGATAGAATCGTATATCTTAAGGGCAGGTATTATCGATGACAGGGGTAACAGTTGGGAGAATAGACTAGGACGGTTGATTGAAAAAATCGAGAAGACAAAAAGTTCTGCTAAAAAGAATAATAGTGCAAATACTCATGTAGAGAGAGAAGAAGCAAAGCTACTAAGGGATAGAGTTAAGTACGTGAAGGGAGAGATAGAGTTATTAAAAAAGGGAAACACCATAATTGGATTTATGGGTATCCTGAGGGGATTGATGCGAAGCTTGAAGATACACCATAAAATCATGGAGTGTGAAGATGGGGAGATTTTGAAACGGGATATTGCTGCTGTAAAAAAACTTGATGAGATTTTTGAGGAAATGAAAGCTACTGTTAAACAGTTGGGTTTAGAAGAGGAGATTGTCACCTATAATTATTTCCGTAGCCTGCTACTGAAGTTCATGGAGGAAAAATTTATCCTTTCAGGTAGAGAATCCGTCCATGGGGTAAAAGTATTAAACCTTTACGAAAGCAGAGGGATAACCTTTGATTATGTATTTCTGGGGGGTTTAATGGAAGATTCCTTCCCTGCCAAGTCGTGGCAGGATCCCTTTTTCAAAGATGAGGAAAAGGCACAGTTTAATCATAGGGTGGGAAAAAAGGTTTTTCTTCTCATGGAAGAAAAGTTAGAGGAGGAGCCACTGCTTTTCTATCTGGGATTGTCCCGTGCTAAGGAAAGGCTGTATCTTAGTTTCAGTCGGGTGGATGCAAAAGGCCGCACTGTTCTGCCTTCCCTCTATCTCAATGAGGTGATGCGATTGGTAGAGAAAAAAGATGGATTCAATTCTTTAGTGACTAGAGAACTCGTAGTCCCTCAACTGGAAGACTGCTTTGAGCAAGAGGAGCTGGAGAACAGACTATCATACATTATCTGGAGTCCTTCTTTGAATGATGAAGGGAAAGCGTCAAATAGTGGGATGAGAGAGAAGGACCTCACTGCGTTACTGTTTAATCAACTGATTGGGCATGATCAATTCAAACAGATTTTTAATGATATTTTTCAATGTGCTGAGATCGAAAAGGGCAGGGAACAATTCTTTTTGGATGAAAATATAATAAGCAGAAGAAGTAAAGCTAATAAGTGGACGGGACTGATTACCCATGAAGTAATCAGGGAAGAGCTGAAAAAGTATTTTGAGGAAGAAGAACCTTTCTGGAGCCCGTCATATCTCGAACTATATGCCAGGTGTCCTTTTAGATTTTTCTTACAACGAGTACTTAAAATAGTTCCCTTAAAACTTCCAGAAGAAGAGATTGAGAAGGTTGATGAAGGAAGTCTCATTCATAG
>JAZFSJ010000389.1:0-3967 GCA_036446115.1 Thermodesulfobacteriota bacterium
TATATAGTTTCAGGCGGACCGCTTAAAATTGGATACAAAGGGAAAACGTATGAGGCAGTTGCGGGTGATTTTTTAATTTCTCCCATGGGGGAAGAGATAACCTGGGAAGTGGTAAACGAAGTAACCTATATCACCTGTCATACCCCACCCATTGATATAATAATTAAAGGGCGTGAAGAAAAGTTTGGGTTGAAAAAGTAGGGTACAAGGAAAAAATCACCGCAGAGACCGCAGAGGTCGCTGAGAGCATAAAAAATATTTAGATCAAATTAATAGACTGTCATGTTTTTAACTCTAAAAATCTCTGCGTACTCCGCGATCTCTGCGGTGAATAGAAAAATGGAGGGATAAAATGTCTTGTGCTATAGTCTGTGAACAGGATGCAAAAAAACTTGTGCAGTCGAGTGTGACAGGAAGCCTAAGTGAAAAGGCCTACGTCTCTCAGGCCATTGCCTCTCCTGTGAGTAAAAACATGACTGCGGGTTATATTAGATTGGATCCGGGATATGCGAAGGAATTTGAATCCCCGATAGATGAGGTCGACCTGTTCTTGGAGGGTTCCTTAACCTACACCTGTGAGGGGAAAACCTTTACTGCAAAAAAGGGTGATATAGTGCTGATAGAAAAAGGCAGCCAGGTAAAGTTTATTACGGAAGAAGGCTGTTTTGTTTTTTACGCAACCTATCCTCTCCTGCAGGAAACTGTAGAAGCATTAAAAAAACAAAAAGGAAAGTAGGAGAAGAATGGGGAAGACCGTGGAAAAAAAGAAGATGGTTCCCAATAAATTGCCTTTTGTCGTTTATAAGGCGTTGGAAAATGTCGTTGGTAAAGAGTGGATTTCCCAAGACAGGGCAATTTTAGAAACCTACAGCAAACTCTCGCTTGATGCCGAAGGTTTTTTAAAGAAGCATAGGAGGGATCCAGCGAGTATACCTGCATGTGTAGTGTTGCCTGGCAGTACAGAGGAAGTGCAGTCTATCGTGCGGATCGCTAGTAGATACAAAGTTCCCTTTATCCCCTTCACCAATGGTCAGATGATGAGTGCTCCTACCTTCCCTGTTCCTATGATAACTATCCACTTAAGCAGGATGAACAGGGTATTAAATATCGACGAAGGAAACATGACTGCGACCCTTGAGCCCTATGCAGACTATGGACAACTCATGGCTGAGGCGGCAAAGGTAGGATTATGGAATGGCGGAACCCCTCTGGCCACCACCCTGTGTAAACTTTCATCGCAGGCGGCCTTTGCGGGAATCTGGCAGACCAGTAAAAAATATGGACTGCTGGATAGAAACATCGTGGACATCAAGCTGGTGCTGCCTACGGGTGAGATTATGAGAACCGGCTCTTCCACCGTGGCCGGTGTTGCCAATTGCTGGGAGGATGGTCCAGGCCCTGGTCTTCTGGGGGTGATACGGGCAAGTGCAGGGACTACCGGTATTATTACCGAGATAACAGTGAAACTCCACACCTGGGTTGGGGGGGAGGATTTGCCGGAACCGGAAGCGGGTCGTCCCTCTATCCCCAGCTATTTCGAAGAGCACTTCGATCATGCTCCCCCTCCTAAAAAGCATAGACTTTACTGGATAGAATTTCCCGACTATGATGCCGAGATAAAGGCCTACCGGGAGATGGCTCACGCGGGAGTTGGAATAGGATTAAACGCCGCAGGGGTCTATTCTGCTTACTACTGTTCACCCACCCAGAAGATGACTGAAGATAGGGCGAAAGAGAAATTCTTCCCCAGCTGGAATTTATACCTTATTGTCGTAGGTATTACCTCAGATAACCAAATTGCCTATGAGGAGAAGGTGATCAGGGAAATTGCCGGGGAATGTGGAGGCAGATTCCTTTCAGAAGATTATAAACCGGAGGTGCTTAAGGCGCTTGCCCCCTGGAATCTTGATTGTATCAGGAATGTATGCGGATACCGGATGAACCGGAGAATGTATGCGGGGGGTAGTCTCCCCTCGGGTCCGCCGGAGGTAGCCAAATATCACAGCAGGATATGGCGGGAGGCCCTTGAGCGATTTGGGGAGACCCATATTACTGATCGGGGTGGTGCTGACAATACCACCTTTATATACGGTATCGAGCCGTCAGGACGCTATACCCTCTCGGAAACGGATATTTATCCCGATCCTCTCGATCCTGAGTCACTGGAAAAATGTGTTACCATAACATTATACAGCGCCGTTAAAAACGCTGCTGAGAGAAAATGTGCCCCTTTCGGTTTAGGTGGACCGGCTGAACCTTTTGTCACGTTTTTCCCCGAGCAGGGTCCTAATGTCCATCTCTTGCTAAGAAAATTGAGAAAGGTGTTTGACCCCGGGAGTATGTGCAGTCCGGGCAGGCAGGTTTTGAATGAAGAGGAGTTAAAGATATTTCCCGAGCATACGGTTGAAGGTATCAACAACTTGAGACAGATGTTCGATATGAAACCGATTGAAAGATAAAAGTATTTTATTAACCTTGGTGCTTGACTCAAGAAGGTTGGTTGAGTATACATATCAAATCTGTATTCTTCATATTTAAGGAGGAAACCAATGGCGCTTGAAAAGAAAAGTTTAACAGATATCTTTGGTAAAAAAAGTGTATTTGATGATGAGAAGACACTTGAGGAATATGCTCAAGACCAGTCCTTTGCACCCAGGAGGAGGCCGGATTTTGTGGTGTTTGCCGAAAATGTGGAAGAGGTACAAAAAGTAGTCAGACTTGCCAATGAGACCCTGACCCCCATTATACCCTACAGTTCCGGTTTAAACTTCCATGGGGCTGCCCTTCCCGACCATGGGGGCATTATTCTTAATCTTTCCCGAATGAATAAAATCATTCAGGTTGATGAGGAAAACTGGTCTGTGCTGGTGGAGGCAGGGGTTACCTTTGAGCAGTTACAGAAAGAGATGATGAAGAAAGGATTTCGGATAATGATCCCCTTTGGTGTGCCCCCAAAACGATCGGTACTCTCCAGTCTTTTAGAGAGAGATCCGGTTATGGCTGCTCCCAGCTTTGAATACGGAAATTTTCTCATTATGGACACGGAGCTGGTTCTTCCAAATGGCGAACTGTTTAAAACGGGGATATGGTGTGCAGGGGGCAAACCGGGAGGGCCAATGGGTCCTGTAAGAAATGTCATATTCCGTTTATGGACAGGGGCCCAGGGCACACTTGGTATTATGACCAAGATGGGTACACATATTAATCCCTTTATAAAAGAAAGGAAAATGTATTTTATTACCTTCGATAAACTTTCCGATGCCATTGAGCCTCTCAAGAGGATACAGCGAAGAGAGATAGGGATGGAATGTTTTCTGCTTAACCGGTTTAATCTTGCTGCCCTCTTAAGTGAAGAGTGGGAGGTTCCGGAAAGCTTTCCTGCCAAACCCAAACCCTCTGAGAGTTTTGAACACTTTAAATCCATCCTTCCTCCCTGGGTGTTAGCCGTTTGTATCAATGGAGCCCCCAGACACCCTGAAGAGAAGATAGCCTATGAGGAGGAGGCCCTGCGAGAGGTCGCACATAGCCTTAATGTGGAGCTAAGGGAATCTGTCCCTCAGGTAAGCGGCCTCAACCGCTTACTGTTAAATGAAATCCTTTACCCCTGGGGGATTTTAAAGAAGTTCAACTACCGTGGCTCGGTGCACGGTTTAACCTTTAAATCTTCACTGCAATATGTAGCTGACCTGGAGAAAACACTGAAAAAGGTGTGCGATGCCGGGGGTTACAGTGCCTCTTCAATCGGCGCCTATCTGCTTCCCCTGGAAAGGGGGCGGGCGGTGCACTGTGAGTTTGATCTGCACTGTGATCTTGAGGATGCCAAAGAAACGCAAAAGGTAAAAGATCTGTGGTTGAAGGCAAGTGAGACCTTAATCAATCAGGGTGCCTATTTTGATCGTCCCTATGGCCCCTGGGCGGATATGGTATATCAACGGGCAGGACACTACACCACCAAGTTGAGAGAGAT
>JAZFSJ010000390.1:0-4741 GCA_036446115.1 Thermodesulfobacteriota bacterium
ACCATCTTTCCACTCACCTGAATATTGACTACCATCATCAAGAACAAAAGTCCCATGACCATTATGGCAATCACCTTTTATACATCCGTTATGTGCACAAGATGTAGCGTAGAGAAAGAAAAATATTTGTAAAATTATTTTGAATAGAAACATGGAACTTCTCCCTTTGATATTGTACCACTTGGATAAAATACCCCACCTTCTCATAATCCTAAGAGAAGGGTGGTATAAATCGCAACTATAGAATGAACCGAAGGGGCGTAATAATTTATAAGCAGGCTTGCACATTCAGTTGTGGAGCTATCAGTGTGGAGGTTTAAAAGGGGAACAAAGTCCCTTTTTCATTATCAGAAGTGTTGCTTTCCTCAAGCGTTCCCAATAAAAGAAAGGTGATTTCCTGATTCTGATTGGTTTCTTTTATGGTTTCATTAAGTACCATGGTGCCGGCAATGTAGGAATCTAAAAGAGAAAATCCGGAGATGTTGAATGTGTAGTGATAGTGTTTTTTTCCCCTGATGATGGTCCCTTCAAAGCTTGCGTTAAATTGTAAGCCATTTTTTGCATACTCTCCTTTGGTTTCGAGAAATGTTTCACCGGGGATTTTTATTCCAAGTTTATTTTGATCTTCCAGGGTAAAACAAGAAGAAGCAATTTTATGTCCTCTTGTGAGACTAAGGAAGTGCACCTTATACTTTTTTGATGCTGATTTCGTGACGGACTTATCCTGCCCGTCCTGAGATGGGGAAGACAATCCCAAAGAAACGGTATTTATATGTACTAGAATGCAGAGAAGTAAAAAATAAGAGAAGCGCTTCATGGTGGTTTAATGCCTTTCGGGATTGATGTTGCATTTCCTTATTTTATTATAGAGGCTGGAGCGACTTATCTTCAAAATCTTGGCTGCTTGGGAGTAGTTGTAGTTACAAGACTTAAGTTCAGAGCTTGCTCTGGGGTGAATACCATATATATGGTAGAGACTATAGAGAATTTTTATACATGTGTCAATATGTAAACACCTGTACATATAAATAGACATAATTTTAGCAAAAAGATTTGTGTGCGATTGGATGTAAGGGATAATACAAAGCTTTTTGCCTTGCTAAAGAGTACTACTTGTGTTAGAAAAATCTAGATTTGACGTGATAAAATTGTTAAGAATGAAGCATTTATAGACTTAAATTGACAGGGGTGGGAGAGGAATTCCATGGGAGAAGGTTATAACCCCAAAGAGATTGAAGAAAAGTGGCAAAGGTACTGGGAAGAACAGAAAACCTTTGCAGTCAGTGAAGAAGCCGGCAGGGAGAAGTACTATTTATTGGAGATGTTTCCCTATCCCTCTGGTCGGATTCATATGGGGCATGTGAGGAACTATTCTATTGGGGATGTGGTTGCCCGTTACAAAATGATGCGAGGCTACAATGTGCTTCACCCTATGGGCTGGGATGCCTTTGGCATGCCGGCAGAAAATGCTGCGATCGACAGCGGGGTTCACCCGGCAAAGTGGACCTACGAGAATATAGAGTATATGAAAAAGCAGCTTAAAAGGATGGGGTTTAGCTATGACTGGGACCGGGAGCTGGCTACCTGTGATGTGCTCTATTATAAGTGGGAACAATGGCTTTTTTTGAGGATGTATGAGAAAAAACTGGTGTATAAGAAGAAATCTTTGGTTAACTGGTGCGAAAGTTGTCAGACCGTTTTAGCAAACGAGCAGGTGGAAGGCGGGCTCTGCTGGCGTTGTGGACTGGAGGTGATCCAGAAGGAGTTAGACCAGTGGTTTTTTAAGATTACTCATTACACCGAAGAATTGCTGGACTACTGTGATAAGCTCACAGGATGGCCTGAAAAAGTGATCACCATGCAAAAGAACTGGATTGGAAAGAGCATAGGGACTGAGATAGATTTCCCCCTTGAGGGGAGTGACCGGGTGATTAGGATTTTTACCACCAGGCCGGACACCCTTTTCGGTGCGACCTTTATGAGTCTGGCGCCGGAGAATCCTCTGGCATTGGAACTCTCCCGGGGAACGGAACAGGAAGAAGCGGTAGGATCATTTGTTGAAAGGGTAGTAAAGCAGGATAAAATTGTAAGGTCTGCTGAAGATTTGGAAAAGGAGGGGGTTTTTACGGGGGCCTACTGCATAAATCCTGTTACCCAGTTCAAAATGCCTATTTATGTCGCCAACTTTGTCCTGATGGAGTATGGAACGGGTGCCGTTATGGCAGTTCCAACCCACGATCAGAGGGATTTTGAGTTTGCAAAAAAGTACAATTTGGACCTCGTTGTGGTTATTCAGCCCGAAGATAAGGAGCTTCGCAAAGAAGAAATGACCGAGGCGTATCTTGATGAGGGAGTGATGGTCAATTCGGGCTCCTTTAACGGGATGCAGAACCTTAAAGCGATGGATGCAATTACCGACCATTTAGAAAAGAAGGGGTGCGGGGAGAGAGCCGTCAACTACCGGCTCAAAGACTGGGGTATTTCGAGACAAAGATACTGGGGAAATCCCATCCCTGTCATCTATTGTGATGACTGCGGGACGGTTCCTGTTCCTGACCGTGATCTGCCGGTGATTTTACCCCATGAGATAGAGATAAAAGGTATGGGAGGTTCTCCCCTTAAGGATTGTGGGAAGTTTGTAAATACCGCCTGTCCTAAGTGTGGGAAACCAGCAAGGAGGGAAACCGACACCATGGATACCTTCGTTGAATCTTCCTGGTACTTCGCGCGTTATGCCTGCCCTCAATATGATGAAGCGCCACTTGATAAGGATAAGGTCGATTACTGGATGCCCGTTGATCAGTACATCGGGGGTATTGAGCATGCGGTGCTCCACCTGCTCTACGCAAGGTTTTTTACCAAGGTTTTGAGGGATATAGGCTTAACCAGGGTGGATGAACCATTCAGCAACCTTTTAACCCAGGGAATGGTCTGTAAAGAAACATTAAGCTGTGAGGAACATGGGTGGCTTTATCCCGAGGAGGTAGTAGAAGGGAAGTGTTCTCAATGCCGGAGACCGGTTCAGGTGGGACGAATAGAAAAGATGTCTAAGTCAACCAAAAACGTGGTTGATCCCGAATCTTTAATTAAAAAATATGGTGCTGATACCGCCAGACTCTTCTGCCTTTTTGCAGCCCCGCCGGAGCGGGATCTGGATTGGAGTGAGCAGGGGGTAGAAGGTTCCTACCGTTTTCTTAGCCGGGTATGGCGCATGGTGGCGGATAATCTTTCACTGCTAAAACCCGTAAGGCCTTTTGATGGGAAATCCGAGCTTGATGACCGTTTAAGTAAGCTTCGGTTTAAAACCCACACTACCATAAAGAAGGTTACCAGTGATATCGAGGACCGATTTCATTTTAATACGGCAATAAGTGGTGTGATGGAACTGGTAAATGCCATTTATCAGTTTGACCTCAAGAAAATTAAAGATGAACTGACTCTTTCTGTTATAAAAGAAGCCATTAAAACGGTGATTGTTCTACTTTCCCCCATAACCCCCCATATTGCGGAAGAGCTTTGGGAAAAACTAGGAGAAAAAGAGAGCAGCTTAAAGACCTCCTGGCCTGCCTATGATGCTTCGGCTATGGTGGAAGAAGAAATCCTGATTGTAATTCAGGTCAATGGGAAATTGAGAAGCAGGATTACCGTGCCTGTTGATTCCTCAGATGGGGAGGTAGAAAGGATTGCGCTTTCTGATGAGAAAACGCAAGGGTGGATAGCAGGCAAGGAGATTAAAAAGGTTGTCGTGGTACCTAAAAAACTGGTAAATGTGGTGGTGAAATGAGCTGGGTGAGAAAAGAATTAGTAGTATTCTCAATACTATGCATAGTTGGTGCCGCGGGTTGTGGATACCATTTTATTGGCCAGAAGAGTGAGATCCTTTCAGGCATTCGTTCCATTGCGATCCCCTATTTTGCTAATAAAAGTTATGAGGCTGGGCTGGAAAGGATACTTACTGAGGCCTTGGTAGATGAGTTCGTTAAGAACAGGATGATTGCTATCACAAGTGAAGGTGAGGCAGATGCTGTCATAAGGGGTAAGATAGAAAGTTTCAGGGAAACTGTCATCTCCTATGATAAGAACGATAACGCAATGGAATACCGCGCCCTTTTAATGTTGGATGTGACGCTGGAAAAAAGGGATACCGGTGAGGGACTCTGGAGGAACACGAGGCTCTTTCATTTTGAAGACTACATGGTTTCTTCTGAAATTGCTGCCACAGAGGCCAACAAGCAGCAGGTCCTAATCAAGATAGCCGTTGAGATGGCAGAAAGAATTCATGACAGTATCATTGAGGGATTCTAGTGTGATAGTAGAGGAATTCCTTTTTGTGCCAAATAATTGAGTGGCGATAGAATATGCTATGGTAATCAAAGCGATCCTGGACACTGGTTGCGAGATGCTGGATAACTACACACTGCTACATACATCCAGTATCTAGTGTCAAACATCCAGTATCCTTTCCTTTGCAGGGCGACAGGTGAGATGAAACCTATAGAACTCCAAAAAACAATACAAAAGAGGAACCTTTCTCCTCTTTATTTTTTTTATGGTGAGGAGATCTTTCTCATCGATAAGATGGTGGATGAAATAAAGGGGATAGTGGTTGATCCCAAACTTGCTGATTTTAACCTCAGTGTTTTTTATGGCAAGGAAAGCACCTCCCAGGACATTATTAATTCGGCTAAGACCTTCCCCCTCATGAGTGACCATAGGCTGATTGTAATTAAAGAGGCCGATC
>JAZFSJ010000391.1:0-2686 GCA_036446115.1 Thermodesulfobacteriota bacterium
TTAGATTTAAGTTTGTTATAAGCCCTGTTACCTATGAAGATAAAAACGATATAGGCTATCACATAAAGGATCACACTGCTTAGGAAGATACCGATGTTAGCAGTAACCCTTATGGTGTCGAGGTGAAAAAAGCTTCCTGAGAGCAACTGTTCGTTGATATAAAGTCCACCCATCATAAAGGTATAGAGGGAAATGGACAAAGCGAGATAAGATGCGATTAATCTCGTCTTATCAACAATCCTGACAAGGAGCATATAGAGGGCACTGAGAAGAAAGATGCTCAGGATGATAAGTAGTAGATTAATGAAAACAGGGGATAGGTTGGGATAGATGGGCAGGAGCCGCTCATGGATGAGAAGGCTCGTATAGAGAAGTACTAGTATTGTTAAACAGCAGGACATAATAAGAGGGAGAGCTTCGATTCCTTGCTGCCATCTTTTAACAGCCTTTGGTAAAAGGCCGGTTAGTCCGCCTACAATACCACCCACTGCGATTCCTGCGCTGCCATAGAGGAACAATGTAAATAAAATCATGGGGGGCCAGGGTAGTCCACCCCACATTGATCCCCTTATCAATCTCATAACTGTCTCAATCACTACAAAGATAAACCAACCCCAAAACCAAATGAGAGCAGCACTGTGAATAAACATGGTAATGGTTGAGTTTTCGATCCTTCTCATCAGTAATGTCCAGGAAATTCTATGACATGTTGATATCAAATGGCTTTTATTGGCATTCGATTTATCCTAAGTTCATTTCTCTACACTCAGAGGAAAAAGACTGCCAGTATTGTAATGAGAACGGAGCCCTTAGGTTCTAGTAGGTATTTTGAAATGGATTAAAGGGTATTGATGGCTCCAGTTTTGTAAAGATATAGTTTTAATTTTAGATAGAGCAAAAATACACTCACCTGCCAACTCACTTTAAAAACCCTGAGCTTTGATACACCAGAGGGGCGTTGATGGTGAGTAATCCTCACCTCCCCAATGCGGTATCCTAGTGCCTTTGCCTTGATTAGAATCTCTGTGGGAATGGAATATCCTCTGGAATCAATCTGAATCTTTTCTAAGGCTTCCCTTTTAAAAATCTTTAAGGCACAGTTTGTGTCCTTTAAGGAAATGCCGAAGAAGATTTTGACTATGAGATTAAATACCCTATCCAGGAGTATCCGGGCAATATTGTCTATTTTCCTGTGTCTGAATCCGGTTACAATATCATACCCTTCATTGAGCTTTTTAAGCAGTGGAATATATTCTGATAGATCGAACTGTCCGTCTGAATCTATAGTTACCACGTATTGACCTCGAGATTGTGCTATAGCCTTATGTAGGGCATAGCCGCACCCCCTGTTGATATCCAAAGAAATAATCTTGATGCGATTATTCTCTTGAGCAAGCGTGCTGAGTATTTTGCCAGTGCCATCTGTGCTTCCGTCATTGGTCACAATAATTTCCCATTCGTTCTTTTTGTCATCCAGTACGTTGAGCCACCCCCTCACCACTGTTTCAATAGAGCTCTCCTCATTATACGCAGGGGCAACTACTGATAAAAAGATATTTTGAATGCCTGACTTTCCTGAACTCATAGATTTTGTCTGCAATCAATAAAGTTATCGGGAGTGAGGATTGCCTTATCAATTCTGCCTGTTAGGTCAATGTTCATATTGGGGAAAATTACCGAATCTACTATTTCAACGGGATTTTTGATAACCACATTATCTCCAATTATCGAGTTGACTATTTTAGCATCAGGGTGAATGGTTGCTCCATCCCCCACCTCTCTTTTTTTACCCTGTCTTTTTAGTTCCCGCAGGTTGCACTTTAGTAAATCGTAGGGATAGGTGATATTCTCCATCCAGAGTGCATTCTGGTCAGTCAATACGGTAAAGCCGTCATTTATCAAGATTTGGATTGAGTCTGTAATTTCATATTCATCTCTCATTGCCGTTCTTGGTGTACGCCGGATAGCGTCAAATATGTTGAGGTCGAAGAGGTATCCAGACCCTATAATATCAGATACGTAGTATCGAGGTTTTTCGATTACCCGTTTCACTGTCCCATCAGCATTCATTAGAACGGCAAAGCTTTTGCTGATATTTTCTTGTTTGCTCTCTTTTGTTACAGATAACACCGAAGCCGCTTTATTATTGAAGAAGCTGTCAACCATAGAAGATAAGTCTTTCTTCAAAACAACAAAAAGGTCACCCAAAAAGAGGAAGAAAGGTGAAGAGATATATGACTCAATTTGCCCCAGGGCATGGGCTATACCCAGAATTTCACCTTGTTCGATATACCTTAAAGTAACTCCATAGCTACTTCCGTCTCCCAGGAAACTGCATATTTCATAACCCAGATGTCCTATCACTATAGTGATTTCTTTGACACCCACGTTTCGCATATGTTCAATCTGATATTGGAGCACGGGTTTATTGCAGATAGGCAACAGAGGCTTGGGATATCGGGAGCTAAAGGGCTCCATTCTCGTTCCCTTTCCTGCAGCTAAAATCACACCAACTAGCTCTTTAGCGTTCATCTTACTTCTCCTGTATAAAGGTGTATTTTAACCCAGAATTTGCAGTAGCCATCTACTGCGGCTTGACCGGCCCATGACTCTAAGGCGAAGCCGTGAGTCATGTATAATATATAATTATATTAAACTCCGGAAAGCTTAAAAGCTTTCAAATCCT
>JAZFSJ010000392.1:0-4244 GCA_036446115.1 Thermodesulfobacteriota bacterium
AATGCTTTACATATTGACACGCTATAAAAATGTTGGTATTTATCAACTAAGTATTTAGGTCGTAGTATCCAAAGGATTTCCATGTATCAGGCATCCATACAGACTCAATTTTCGGCAGCACATTTCCTGAGGAATTATAAGGGAAAATGCGAGAATCTTCATGGTCATAACTGGAAGGTAGAAGTAACTGTTTCTTCTGAAACCCTGGATGATACCGGTATGGTAATTGATTTTACCATATTAAAGCAGAAAACGAATACTATTATAAATCAGCTTGACCACTCTCATCTCAATGAAATTCCTCATTTTGTTAAGATTAACCCTTCATCTGAGAATGTAGCAGCATATGTATTTAATCTGCTCAAAGAAGAGCTGAAAGATACCACGGTCATGCTTACCGAAGTATCCGTCTGGGAATCAGATACATCCAGGGCTTCTTACTCTGCATAAAAGGCAACTCCTTATGGCAAAAAAGAAACAGATAGCTGATGTGCAAAACAGGAAAGACTACCGCAACATTGATATCAATAAAGCAGGTGTTAAAAGTATCAAATATCCGGTTACCGTTTTGGACAAAAAAAATAAAACTCAGCATACCATCGCCAATGTCAATATGTATGTTGACTTGCCATATCACTTTAAAGGCACTCACATGAGCCGTTTTGTTGAAATCCTTAACCGATACCGTCAGGGAATCAACGTTAAAAATTTGCCTACCATCCTAAATGAAATGAAAAAGAAACTTAGCGCAAAATCGGCTCATATTGAAATAGAATTCCCCTACTTTATAGAAAAATCGGCCCCTGTTTCAAGATCAAAGAGTCTGATGGAATATACCTGCATGTTGTGGGGTGCTCTCAATGATTCGGTGGATATTTGTCTAGGGGTTGAGGTTCCTGTCACCACTCTCTGTCCCTGTTCTAAAGAAATGTCAAAAAAGGGCGCACATAATCAGAGAGGAATTATTTCAATAAGGGTAAGGTTTAAAAAATTTTTCTGGATTGAAGACGTAATTAAAATAGCTGAAAAGTCTGCGAGTGGAGAAGTTTATGCTCTCCTCAAAAGACCTGATGAAAAATTCGTTACCGAGAAAGCATATGAGAATCCAATGTTTGTTGAAGACATTGTAAGAAATGTTGCCCAAAAACTGGAAAAAAATCCTAACATCACCTGGTTTAGTGTGGAATCGGAAAACATAGAAAGTATTCATAATCATAGTGCGTATGCACTGGTGGAAAAATTTCTCTAAGACTTCCCTGCCCTACCCCCCTTTTTAACACTATTACCTGAGAATTAATTATTTCTGTTATTTGCTAATTAACATTTTCTTTATCTGCGAATATCTGTGTCTTAATTTATGATAGAACTCAAAGATAAATTCATTGGCAGCTTGCTTGGAACATTTGCAGGAGATGCCTTGGGAATGCCGGTTGAGGGCTATTCTCACCATACCATCAAATCCCAGTTTAACCGGGCATGTCAGATGATGGAGGCAAGACTGGGCAAGGGAACATATACTGACGACACAGAAATGATGATAGCTGTTGCGGAATCTCTCATAGCATGTAAGGGTTTTAATGGCCAACACATGGCACAGTGTTTTCTTGACAACTTCCATCTCGAGCGAGGGTACGGAGCAGGTACCATTAAGGCCCTTTCCCTGATTAAATCGGGTACAGCCTGGAATCAGGCAGGGAAAATGGTATTTGATGGTGGTTCCTTTGGCAATGGTGCTGCTATGAGAATATCTCCCGTCGCTGTTCTTTACTACGATAACATCAAAACACTCCGCACAATAGCTTCAAAATCAAGTCTCATCACCCATGCCCACCTACTTGGTAAAGAGGGAGCACTCCTTCAAGCCTATGCAATGTCCCTGGCTATGCAATTAAAAGCTGAAGATATATTTGATGCTTCTCATTTTCTTAATAATCTCATCAATTTTCTCCTGCCTGAAGCACGCGTATATATGGAAAAACTGGCGATTATAGGAAAACTACTTGGCAAAGATACGGATCTGGAAATCATCATAAATCAGTTAGGCAACGACAGCAGTGCACCCAATTCTGTTCCCACTGCAATTTACTGTTTTCTTTCCCATCCCCATTCTTTTGAGGATGCTCTGGTTTACGCGGTAGGTCTGGGTGGTGATACCGATACCATAGCCGCAATGACCGGTGCAATCAGCGGTGCTTATCACGGCAAAAATGCTATTCCAAAAAAATGGCTTGGTGATCTTGAAAACGGGGAGAAAGGAAGAGACTACATCGAACAATTAGCCATCCAACTTTGGAAATTAAAGACCCAGATAAGATAAAGGTAAATCGTTCACCGCAGAGTACGCAAAGATCGCTGAGAATATAGAAAGAACAAACAATTTGATTCTATCATCAGTAAAATGTTATGTTTAGATTGTTTACTTTTAAAACCTCTGCGGCTCCCCCGTTAGATAGCAAACATTGTGTAACATGTAATTTATCCATTATGGCAGGCATCTGAAAAAGCTTACCTCCTATATAGTAAATATCTAACGGGGTGAATCCGCGATCTCTGCGGTTAGATGAAATTTTACGATGAAGGTTATCTCATTTGATCTGGACGGTACCCTGGTTACAGATGTTTTCAGTCAAATTGTCTGGCATCAGGGTATACCAGAGTTATATGCTAAAAAGCACGGACGTAGACTGGATGAAGCAAAATCTCTTATCTTCAAGGAATACAGCAAGGTAGGAGACAAGTCCATCGAATGGTACGATATAAAATACTGGCTTCAGTTTTTTGATATTGACTGTAATTGGGAAATGCTTTTGGAAAAATTTAAAGACCGTATTGATATCTATCCCGAAGTACCTGATATCCTTTCGTCTCTCAGTAAAAACTACCAGCTTATCATTACCTCAAATGCTGCAAGAGAATTTTTGGATACAGAAATTGAAGAAACCAATATTGCCGTATATTTTGATCATATTTTCTCTGCTACCTCAGATTTTAAGGAAGTCAAAAAAACCGAAGCATTTTATCTCAAGATTTGCAATCTTCTCCATATTAATCATACCCAGATTATACACGTAGGTGACCATTTCGAATTTGACTACCTCATCCCTCGAAAATTAGGAATCAGGAGCTTTTATCTAGACAGGAAAGGCGAAAAGAAGGGTACCAACATAGTAAAAGATTTGAAGGAATTTGAAAATAAGCTAAAAAAGAATCCCTTTAAAAATTGATTGCCTGAAACATCAACTGCATCCCAAACTCATCTACTGAATATCTCCCTTCACTTATTTTCAACTTGACTTGGATAGTGTAAAAATGACAAAATCCTTTGAATCTGTTTACTGTACTTTAAACATGCTTAAGAGATATATAGTATCTAAGATTCTGATTTTATTAAGCATACAATATATTAAAAAATCAACCGTAAGGAGGTACTACTCTGTGGAACTTATTAAAGACCTTTGTGTCTACACCTGGACCAACGTATCAATAAACAACTGCAATACCTATCTGATAGGCGGTGAGAACCCGATACTTATTGACACCGGACTTGAACATTGTCTAAGTGGCGTATTTAATGACATCAGGAAAGATGGCTTTGATCCTGATGAGATCGAGTGCATCATAAGTACCCATAGTCACCCCGATCATTTCGATGGCATTAGAAGTTTTATGCAAAATGACACCAAGATGGCGCTTCACCCTGATGAGGATAAGTTTTTAAAAGCTTACGGCAGTGAATTTTTCCGCATGTTTGGCTTGAAAGTGCCGGAATATCGGATTGATCATCCTTTGCAAGAAGGAGAATTCAAGGTAAAAAATACAACTCTTGAGATCTATCACACTCCTGGACACTCACCCGGCTCCATATCTATTTACTGGCCTGAGAAGAAGGCCCTCATTCCAGGAGACGTTATCTTTCAGGCAGGTGTGGGAAGAACAGACTTCCCGGGAGGAGATGGTAATTTACTGAAAAATAGCATAGAAAGATTATCAAAACTGGACGTAGAATATCTCCTGCCGGGGCACGGAGAGATAGTACAGGGAAGCAGTAAGGTGAAAAAAAACTTTGAATATGTTGCAGAGGTATACTATAATCTTATTTGAACCTTATTAATTAAGGCTCTATCCCTGAAGGTTTTAACTTTTTTTTTGAAATCAGCGTTTATCTGCGTCCTATATTGTTTCATTCACATCCGCAATTTTACCCCGTGAAATGATCGTTACCTCTATTTCATATGGGATTTACC
>JAZFSJ010000393.1:0-4536 GCA_036446115.1 Thermodesulfobacteriota bacterium
AAAGACTTTTATGTGCGTTGCACTCCACTGCTGAAAAAATACCTTTCAGGGTTAAAGTGGCCTCTTCAAAGCCTGAAACTATTCTAACAGGTATGCCAGTTTGTTCTAAGACCTTTTCAATGAATTCCTCTCCGTTTTTGGCAACTCTTGCTACGCTGGTGGTAACTGCGAAAACCTTTTCCACTTTGTATTGATTGATGGTTTGAGAAAATTTTATAATGGCTTTAATGCCCTTCTCAAAGGCATGAGGTTGTATGCTTCCATTCCTATCAATACCTTTTCCTAAGCGGACAATAACCCTTTTAGTCACAATGGGTACTAGTGTAGTGCTATCAGTAACCTTTGCGATTAAAAGCCTGAATGTATTTGTTCCAAGATCTAAAGAGGCTAAAAGTGGCATTTGGAGGGTTTTAACCAGTAGATTTCTAATTTAAACCCAGAATTTGCAATAGGTATCGTAGCGAAGCGAAGAAAACCGTAGTAAAACAAGCGTTGCAGCAAGGATTTGAAAGCTTTTAAGCTTTCCGGAGCATAATATAATTATATATTATACATGACTCAAGGCTTTGCCTTAGAGTCATGTGCCGGTCAAGCTGCAGTAGATGGCTACTGCAAATTCTGGGTTAAAGGGAGGAATTTATTCAGTATCCAGCATCTTTGAAGCCCGAAAGGCGCTAAGTAGCACACTCTGTTTCATCCCCCTTGAGCTTTGAAAGAGTATGGGGAAGGGCGGGAAGTATGGCTGAAAGGTTTTCCCTTACTGCTTTTGGACTACCGGGTAAATTAACTATGAGTGAGTGATGACGGATACCCACTACCGCCCGGCTGATCATAGCATGAGGTGTCTTCTTCAAACTTTCCATCCTCATTACCTCAGCCATTCCGGGTATCTCTTTTTCAATAACCTCACGTGTTGCCTCAGGTGTTACATCTCTGGAGCTTACTCCAGTACCTCCTGTAGTAATGATGATATCTAACTCCTTATCATCTATCAATTCCTTGATCTTGTTTGATATGGTTTCCTTGTTGTCCGGAACTATTTCATAGGCCTTCACTTCAGCCGGCAGTGTGGTGATAATCTTTTTAATTTCAGGACCACTTAAGTCTTCTCTCTCTCCTGCGGCCCCTTTATCGCTTACTGTAATAATTCCGACAGAAAACAAGCTATGGTTCCCCCTTACTCTTCTTTCCCTAATTCTAAATTACGTTGAGTAATAATCTGATCGCTCAAGTGTGATGGCACTTCCTCGTAGTGAGAAAATTCCATGGTAAAGGTACCCCTGCCACCCGTGATAGATGTTAAATCAGAGGCATATTTCAATGTCTCAGCCATAGGAACTTGAGCCTTGATTACCTGGTGGTTAATTTTTGGTTCCATTCCTCCGATTCTGCCTCTACGACCATTTAAGTCTCCGATTACGTCCCCCATGCAATCGTCCGGTACGGTTACCTCTATGTTCATAATGGGTTCCAGTAAGGTCGGTCTGGCTTCCTGCATTATTTTCCTGAATCCCATAGAGGCTGCGATTTTAAACGCGATATCTGACGAATCAACATCATGGAAGGAGCCATCATAGAGGGTTACTTTAAAATCGACAACGGGGTATTTTGCTAACACACCTTCCCGCATTGATTCTTTGACCCCTTTTTCTACCGAGGGGATATATTGACGGGGGATTGCCCCACCCACAATCTTACTTACGAACTCAAAACCCTGGCCTTTGGGCAGTGGTTCAATTTCCATCCAGGTATCAGCAAATTGCCCTCTTCCTCCGGACTGCTTTTTTAATTTTCCCTGCCCTTTTGCAGTTCCCCGCACCGTTTCCTTATAGGCAACTTTAGGTGTCTTAACCTCCAGATTGACCCCAAATTTTCTCTGCATTTTTTCAATGGCAACATCCAGATGAGTTTGCCCCATACCTAAAAGGATAAATTCTTTGGTCTGTTCATCCCGGCGGGTTTTAAGGGTGGAATCCTCTTCCATTAAGCGGGAGAGAGATGAGATGAGCTTATCTTCGTCGCCTTTGCTTTTTGGCTCCAGGGCAAGCTGCATTACCGGTTCGGGAAGATCAAACTTTTTGAAGGTAATCTGCTTCTTTTCATCACAGAAACTGTCACCGGTTGTGGTTTCCTTTAGTTTTGCTACTGCAACAATATCACCAGTAATGGCAGGGTTTATGGCCTTTTGATTTTTGCCTTCGATTTTCAAGATTTGCCCGATCCTCTCTTTTGCATCCTTATTTGAATTATAGACAATGGAATCGGAATTGAGCACACCTGATATGATACGGAATATGGTGAGTTTGCCCGCGTAGGGATCAGCCACTGTTTTAAACACCAGGGCAGAAAAAGGATCGTCCTTTCCTGCACCTCGTCCTTCTTCTTTTTGGTTCGAGGGATTGATTCCTACAAATGGTTCTCTCTCAATAGGTGAGGGGAAACAATGGGCGATGAAGCTTAAGAGAGGCTGGATACCCATGTTTTTTGAAGCTGAGCCACATAGAACAGGGATAAGATTGCCGGACACTACGCCCAGCTTAAGGCCGTTAGAAATTTCATCCGGTGTGAGCTCTGTTTCTTCCAGGTACTTTTCCAGTAATTCGTCGCTTGATTCTGCGATGTCTTCTATCATCTTTTTATTGAATTCTTCTGCCTGGGAACGCATATCTTCAGGTATATCTTCTTGGGAAAACTCCCCACTGCCATCGTCACTAAATCTCAGCGCCTTCATAGTAATAAGATCGATGACACCTGCAAAAGCAGATTCCTCACCCAGCGGAAGTTGAATTACCATGGGTTTTTTACCCAGTATTTCTTCGATGCTTTTGAGAACCTGCTTGAAGTTCGCTCTTTCCATGTCGATCTTATTGATGAAGATCAACCTGGGGAGACCAAAATTGTCGGCATACTTCCAGACCTTCTCTGTCTGCACCTGCACACCGGATACTGCATCAATGACCACTATGGCAGCGTCAACTATTTGCAGACAGTTCTGAAGATCTGCCGAGAAATTTGAATCGCCCGGCGTATCGATAATGTTCATTTCAGACTTTTCCCATTTAAAATGATGGAGTGAAGCAGAAAGCGACTTTTGTCTTTTAAGTTCTTCAGGCTCAAAATCAAAAAGGGAGGTGCCCTCATCAACACTTCCCAGTCGGTTATTGACTTTTGTATCAAAGAGAAAAGCATCGGCAAGAGAAGTTTTCCCAGCGCCCCCGTGAGAGATAAGTGCAACGTTTCTTAAATCATTTGTTTCCATAAGAAATCCCCTATTGTTTATTGTAAAGATTACACCACAGATAATTCCTCTGTGTACTCTGTGGTTAAGTTTTAATTGATTCTAAATATTTTTCTGCTGCAAAAGCTGCCGTTGATCCGTCTCCCACTGCAGTTGCAATCTGTCTTAGAAGCTTATGTCTTACATCTCCGGCAGCAAAAACACCTGGCAGTGTGGTTTCCATGCGGTCGTTAGTTTCAATAAAGCCTTGTTCATGCAATGGCAAGACGTTTTTCAACCACCCGGTATTTGGTTTAAGTCCCACATAGATGAAGATACCGTCAACTTTAAGAGATGAGTTTTTGTTATCCTTTACATTTCTTAAAAGGAGAGATTCTACGCTCTTGTCTCCTTCAATCTTATCTACCACCGTATCCCAGATGAGATGTGCGTTTTCAGTGGTTAATATCCTTTCCTGCAAAATCTTGATAGCTCTCAGTTGGTCACGGCGATGAATGATGTGCACCTTTTTTGCAAATCTGCATAAAAAGAGAGCTTCTTCTACCGCAGCATCTCCGCCGCCCACTACTGCAACCTCTTTGTCTTTATAAAGAGGACCGTCACAGGTAGCGCAGTAGGAAACGCCTCGCCCTGTCAGTTGTTCTTCTCTCTCTATCGCAAGCTTATTTGGTTCACTTCCCGTGGCGATAATGAGCGCCTTACAGAGAAGTTCCCTGCCATTAGTTTTAATCACTTTAGTGTGGTCATCGCGCAGGGACAACTCATTTGCTGTTCCCATTTCTGCAGTAAGACCAAACCCCTTCGCCTGTTTCTCCAGGTTTTGTGCTAGCTGGAAGCCTGAGATACTCTTGTCGAGCCCGGGGTAGTTTTCAATCATTTCACTGCTATTGACCTGTCCCCCCAGCGCCATCCTTTCCAGAAGAAGGGTTGAAAGTCGTGCCCGGGAGGCATACAGGCCGGAGGTCAGTCCGGCAGGGCCTCCTCCTATAATGATGATATCGTAGAAATTGTTGTTCATCTCGTTTTAGCTTTTATATTGAATAAGCGTTTATAATTTGATATGTTTTGTATACTTTTTCAGATATAAGTATTTGTGATTTGGTATTTAAGGTAGTGCTAATTTTATCTGCGTGTATCTGCGAAAATCTGTGTCCTAATTTATGAGGTAGCTCACCTGGGTGAATTAGGTATTCTAAAAATTCAACTGCTAAAAGTCAATCAAAATATAGTAGTAATTTATGAAAATTATCCTCCCCGCAAAGAGAGAGGGATTATAAATAGGTTATCAGGTGAAGAGG
>JAZFSJ010000394.1:0-4857 GCA_036446115.1 Thermodesulfobacteriota bacterium
ACAGGCCTGATGGCAGGTAGATAAGTCGCGGATATCCCCCTTTATAAGGGTGAATCTTCCTGAAGGTAATGAAAGCTCATTGGTGAATGATAAGTTTTCCTCTTTTCCAGTGGAAAAGTTATCCAGAACCCTTATAGTTTCACCCTGTTTTAGTAATGCTTCTACAAGATTGGAACCAATAAAACCAGCGCCACCAGTAACAAGATAGAAAGCCATGATACCTCTTTACATCAATAACGGTAGAATAAAAAGTATTATATTTTCTTCTCTTTTCAAATTAGAAGTTTATTGTATCAGACAGAGCCTGTCAAACTTTTTTTAGAAAGTGATGCTCCCCGCGCACAGCGCGGGGCATCCCGGAGTTTAAATTTGATTATTTATAAATTGTGCCGATTCATCCCCGCCTACAAGGCGGGGCTTTCTCGGCACCTGCCGGTAAACGGCTTCCTGCAAAGTGGGTAGTTTCCTTTTGCACTCCCGTGCGAAGCACGGGGTTTTCAAACAAACAATAAGACGTGCCATCATTGCTACCGTAGTATGTGTTATCTTTCATTAGGCAGGGATTACTCTTATTGTCCCTTTTTGAGCATCTGCGCTCTCCAGCTTTATTTCTATGGTGGTGCCGGGAGAAAGGGAGTCTGCCGGGGAGGAGGGAATGCTTACTTCTAAAAGGTAGTCTGTGAGAAGCAAAACGCAGCGGTTTAGTAATTGGTTGAGTACCAAGGCGGGTAAGATTTTACCCACCTTGTCTTCCAAATATTTAATCAACCAGTATCTATGCCGCTGTTCATGAACCAGGTTGATTTTTGCTTGGTTAATCTCCGTATCCACTATCATTTGTTTAAGCTTTTCTTCTGAGTAGGGTTTTCTGTCTTCGATTAAAGCTGATTTCAGCTGGCGTTGCGCTGTTAAATCGAGATATCTCCTGATAGGGGAAGTAAATGTGCTGTAAGGTTTTAAACCTAAGCTGCTGTGATTGTCTGGAGTAGTGGATAAGATTACTCGATTAAATAGGCGTCTTTGCTTGTAGTTGAGAAAAAGGTTATCCTTGCCGGCGCCTTCCACCATTTCCTTTGGGTCTAATTGATTCCGATGAATGAGTGGAATACCTTTCTCATGGAGGAAACTGGCACAAAGCCAATTGGTAAGTATCATCAGCTCTGAGATTATAATTTCACTGGGAGTTTCCCTCTCTCTTTTGTTCACTTGGGTTGTTTTCTGCTCATCAACTTTGATGTTTAATTCAGGGATGGGGAGAAATATAGCCCCTGCGTTTACTCTTTTCTTTCTCAGGCATTGAGCAAGCTGAAGGAGATATGAAAAGTCTTGGTTGCGGTGTATCTGGTTGTCTGATTGAATATAAGAATATCTATGATGGACTTTGATAGTACTGGGGAAAATGTCGTACTCTTTAATTTCGTTTGAACTATCAAAATGAATGATAATGCTGAGTGCGAGCCGTTCTTCCCCCTCAACTAAACTTAACGCATCCTCAGAAAGAGCGGGTGGTAACATGGGAATCTTACCTTCAGGAAGGTAGATGGAAGTTGTTCTTTCGTAGGCTTCTCTGTCTAGATGGCTTTCAGGAAGAATGTAGTGTGCGACATCAGCGATGTGGATTCCTACATAATAAGACGCTCCTTTTGCTTCGATACTCAAGGCATCGTCAATATCTCTGGTTGATTCACTATCTATAGAGAAGACTTTTAGGGAGGTTAAGTCCCTGCGTTTGTTTTTTGAAGATAATGGTTGTGATTTGAAAGCATGATATATTTCTTCAGCTTCTTTCAGTGCTTCATTCGTCCATTGAGTGGGTATCCCATACCGGGGAAGAAGAAGATTTTCATCGTCTTGCAACTCACCCATTTTAACCAGTAGCTTAAAGGGTGCATCGGGGTCGGTCAGGTGTGCCCTTTTAAGTAGTTGTTTTCCTTCCTGGTAGTAGGAGGATTCAGCACCAAATGTAGCGAGGTCGCGCAATAGAGTTAGGTAGTGATCTTTTTTTAATGGGTCCTCTGCCGGGATTCCGTCCCATTTTTTTCTAAGCCAGCTACTTCCTTTTTCCAGATCTCTTTCTCTTTCGGCATCGCGCTGTATCTTCAGCAAAATCTGTTGAACCTGATGAGGTGTGTGTGCCTTGAAAATCCCTTCTTTGAGTTTAAAGTGGATTTTATCTTCAAACAGTGCCCTGAATATAGCAGCAGATTGTTCTGAGGTAGGATTTGCTCCAAAGGTCATCTCGGCAATGTAGTTTAGGTCAAATCTTTCCTCTTCTCCCTGGAGGAGGTTCCATAGCTCTTCAGTATTCACGTTCTCTTTTAATTGCTCTTCCTCGCCTATAACGGTCTTTAATGTTTTTAATAGCTCTTCTTTAGATAGTTTTAGGTTTAATGTCTTTTCTGAACTGTGGATAATCCTTTGGGGATTGAGATTCAGTTCTCGATTGTGTTCAGAGAGAAGGTGAAATCTATTGCCTTTCTTCTCTAAACAAATCCCACAGGTAATCTTGCCCTTGTCGAAGTATGTAAGTATTTTCCCTGGGTCCATTTTTGTAAAAAATTGAGAAATTATATTCGCATGTGTTTTTTAGCATAATAAATTATTTTGGCATAAAATCAAAGGATAAAGTTGCGGAAAAAGTATATGGGGGGAGATTGGTGGTAATTCTTTGTGGAGGTTCAAGCTCTGATACTATAGATTATTGCATTCCAAGAATGATCGAGGAAATGGATAAACTGGAAGAGGATTTTTAAGGAGAGAGATGTACTTCTTTGCTAACAGCTCTTTTTCAATAGATTTATTGGATGTGAGTGTTTCCCACCCTTCGGAATCATCACAAGCTTGTTTTGCCGGGTAGCGAATACACTTTGAGGTGATTGATAAAAAGATTAATTCACCAGCGTCTTTTTAGCATATGGATTCATTTACTGCTTCCATAACTCCTGCAATAATACACACTATGGGTTCGCCAGAAATCAGACAGGCTGCTGCGAGCACTATGGTAATTATCCCTATGACTTCACAGGCATCTGATACTATTATGGTATTTTCAAGATCATCATTATCCTGCAGAGAAATTCCCGTTTTGCTGGCATCGATCTGATAGATATAAAAAGGGCCCATATTTAACCCTATTCCCCTTCCACTGGGAAAGAATATCTTTATGGAATTCATTTTCCCCCTTTTATTTCTTTCCACTTCCAGGAATGTCAGGAAGCGTCCTACCTTTTCGTGGTCGATGTAAGCAAGGAATTGAGAATTTTGCTGAGATGCTTTGGATGTTGCCGTTTGAAGGGATCCTATGGGCAACAGGGGTACAAGGATAATTTCTCCCGCCGAGACTGTAGTGCTCTCCCCATTTTTAATGTCAACTTCAAAACCCCTTTTCTCAAGTAGCATGTTCATTCTATCACCAAGTTCTGTATCCATGGAGTGAGAGAATGCAGTCATGGTTTCTGAAATCGGGGAAGATGAGATATCTGCAATACACAGGGAATGAGTTGGTATGGTCATTGCCATTATCATCAGGGCAATGCAGTTTAAAGTCTTGAACAGTCCACTTCTTCTCATTATGATTCCTCCTTCGCAAAAAATATGGGTTAAAAAAATAAAAAACTACTGAAAAGTTTAACTAAATAGCAGATACAAATCAATACTTTTTTGGTAGAGATGGGCAGGTCGAAGGGTCCATACAGGCAAAACAAAACCACCCATTTCACGGGTGGTAGGTTACTTTCTTTATCGGTGTCTATCTGTGGATTCACCCCGTGAAATAAGAATATTTACTTCTACTAAATGGCTGATAAAGGAATTTGTTTTTTTTGAGTTGACTCAAGAGCTATTTTTTATATTTCACAGGGCGAGTCTGTGCCCTAATTAAATTATGCAAAAATATCAATGAGAGAAGTTAACATTTCTCCTTTAGACTCCAGTGTTCTAACGTTAGCTTTTACTCCAGCTTGAGCTTCTATCATACTGACGGCTTCCCTGGCATAATTGACATTTGACATCTTTCTGGGGGGACCCTCTGGTTCACCAGATTTTCTGGGATTATCCAATCCTGGTGTTTTATCAATTGTAATGTTTGTTTCAGGGTTACCATTTTTATCCTGGTTTATATGAGCCACCCTTCTTTTATAATTGTCTGTGTTAATATTAGCTACATTATTGGCTGAAACATCCATTTTTTTGAAAAATGCATTAATCCCAGCGATAGATGGATAAAAATTAATACTCATAGCTACCTCCTGCTTTCTCTTTTTGTTAATTTATCGGCAAAAAAAGGGTTATTCATTAGCCAAATTTTATGACTTTATTGGGTCATTCCTTATGAGAATTTGTAGTAATTTTAAGGGGTTAAGCAAAGGGTAATTCTTGCAGTTCAATTAACGGTTTTCAATTGCCGGTAATACTTCTTGCTCTGACAATATTTAGGAACAAATGGTAATAGAACGTAGAACTCGCTATTGTAATACAGAACATGTAACTCGTTCATCGCCTGCTCCCTCCCCCTGAACCCTGTTCCCTGGTTTTATTTTTTCTAAAGCTTCTATTTTTAATGCCGATATGTCAATGATAGGAGGAAAAGAATTATGAAAATACAGGATGATAAAAATATACAACAGGCATTAATACCAGAGTCACAGAATAAAACACAAAAGGAAAGTGGTGATTTTGAAAAGGCCCTCTCCGAAGCTCAGTCAAAAATTGAGAAGTCGGGAGGGGGGGGGCTTTCGCCGGATGAAATCCAAAGATTAAATTACAGATTGCAAAATGCCAGCTTTATACCCGAACCGGAAGGCAGCAGTTTTAATGATCATCTTGGAAAAAGTCATGGGACTGAAATAAAAAAGGTAG
>JAZFSJ010000395.1:0-8633 GCA_036446115.1 Thermodesulfobacteriota bacterium
GCTGACATTTCACGCGTTCTCCATGCTGTCTCTACCAGGTGGCAGCCTGTTCCTGCAAGTCTTCTTATCAATAACTCATTCCATATGCCCCTTGAACCAAGCTCGCGGGAAATGTTTATGAGCAGTAAGATTGTCATAGATGCCACCCGCCAGCTGCCAAGTGAAGGTGGACCGGATACCTTCCCACCTGATCTCAGGACGGTACTGGAGGAGAGAGCCCCTGAGTCATTTGAAGTTGTAGAGAAAAAGTGGGGAACCTATTTTCCAAAATAATAAACAGGTAAAAAAAACCACGCAAGTAATTGCAGATTGCAAAAAAATCGGATGAAGAATCTTTCACTCTCCCGCCAAGGGATGCCACACACGAGCAGGCTGTTTTTCGCAAGGCACTCATAAACGGTGAATTGCTTTACTTTGGAATTTCCATAGGGGTTCTCATTATTTTACTTCTTTTAGGATAAAGGGGGAAAGCAATGTCTAAGAAGAATAATAAATATAGCGTAATTGGAACGAGACAACCAAGGCTTGATGGCGTGTTTAAAGCAACTGGACGCTCGGAATTCACCGATGATGTGATCCTTCCAGGCATGCTCCATGGTAAAATCGTTCGAAGTCCCATACCCAGCGGGAAGGTACTCAACATAGACACTTCCCGAGCTGCAAAACTGCCTGGTGTCAAAGCCGTTATCACACACAAAGATACAGGCGGTCTCATGCTGGGCTCTGACCAGTTAGTACTTTGTGATGAGAAGGTGAATTGTTTTGGTGATGAAATCGCAGCCGTTGCTGCAGTGGATGAGGATACCGCCACTGAAGCAGCAGAACTTATCACGGTAGAATATGAGCCTTTAAAACCGCTCTTTTCTATTATAGAGGCAACTGCCGAAGGGGCATCTGTCCTTCATCCGCACCTCGATGACAACTATGCAGATGATATAAGTCTTAACTTTGGCGATGCCGATAGAGCCTTTTCTGAAGCCGAACACATAAGGACTGATGAATATACCGTAAAACCTACGCATAGCTGCTTCTCGGAACATCACATAGTCCTGGCTGATTTTTCACTACCACACAAGCTCACCATCTGGACACCTATACAGATATCCTTTCTTACGCAAATGAATATGGCCATGAGATTCGGTCTTTCTGAAAGTAGCGTGAGAATTATGAACTTAAATACCGGAGGGGCTTTCTGCGGAAGAGGAGGAGACAAGCCCCACCACTATATTGCAGCACTCCTCTCAAGAAGAACAGGGAAACCAGTAAAAATAAGGTGTACCGCTGATGAGGAATTTCTCGTTTTCAGCGGAGGGGGAGAATACAATTTCAGGCTTAAGACAGGGGTAATGAAGGACGGTACCTTGAAGGCTATAGAGGCTGATCTCCTGGTCGATTGCGGCGCCTATATGGAGTCTCAGTTTCTCGTGATACGGTTCATCGGTACCACACTTCAAATGCTCTACAAGGTGGAGGGAACAAAATACAGGGGAAGGCTTGTGTATACCAACAATTCCCCCTACATCTTTCACCATGGAACGGGTATGGTGGCGCTGCGGTTTGCCTTCGGGTCACAGCTCAATCTTATTGCTAAGGATCTGGGGATTGACCCGGTAGAATTAAGGCTCAAGAACGCCGTGGAAAAAGGGCACACAACCCTGAGCAAGCTTCGCTATGACAGCTGCGGTTTAAAAGAATGTATAAAAAAAGTGTCCAGTAAATCAGGCTGGAAAAAGAAATACGGAAAACTCCCACCATATCGGGGTATCGGTATAGGCTGTGGGGTAATACGCTCCGGGGGAAAGGGTATGCTCGATCATGACACATCCGCTATCTTTATCAAGGTGGAGGAAGATGGGAAAACTGCACTCTTTACCGGATTGCCTGACATGGGCCAGGGTTCTCATACTGCTATGGCAATGATAGCTGCAGAAACCCTGGGAGTAACAGCGGATGATATTGAAGTGATCGCCGGGGATACCGACATCACACCTTTTGACATGGGAGCAGTTGCTCAGCGAGGAACCTTTACTACCGGAAATGCCGTGATAAATGCCTGTCTTGATGTAAGGAAACAGATAGCGAAAACTGCATCAAAAAAACTCGGTGTTAAGCCCTCATCGCTTATTTTCAGGGGAAAAAAGATTTACCCTAAGGGAGAACCTGAAAAGGCGGTATCATTTGAAAACACGGCCTATGAAACACTCCATTCACAAGAAGGCAGGTACATCATGGGAAATGGTTTCTATAACCCGCCTACTGAAGCTGTTGACATCATGAGCTCCGAGGGCAATCCGGCGCTTGCCTATTCCTTCGGCGCTCAAATCGCAGAGGTGGAAGTTGATCCAGAAACGGGAGTGGTAAAGATCCTCAAGATGACGGTTGCCCATGATGTGGGGTGTGCCATAAATCCCCTGGCAGTAGAAGGTCAAATGGATGGGCAGGTCTTTAGCGGAATGGGACAAACGCTCTTTGAGGAATGTATCATAGAAAACGGTCTTATAGTGAACCCCTCCCTGCTCGATTACAAGCTGCCCAGGTCTTTTGAAATACCTGAAGTTGACCATATCATTGTCGAAACCGTTGACCCTCACGGGCCTTTTGGAGCGAAAGAGGTGGGACAGGGACCTATTCAATGTACTACCCAAGCAATAGCAAATGCAGTAAGCAACGCCATTGGCTATCCCATTAACGAACTTCCCCTCACACCTGAAAGGGTTCTCAAGGCAATCAATGAGAAAAAAAGGGATCAAGCAAGTGAATAAGAGTGTAGTCGTTATAAGAGGCGGCGGGGATATAGGGACAGGAGTCGCCCACAGGCTTCATAAAAGTGGGTTTGACGTTATTGTAGCGGAAATTGAAAATCCTCTGGTGATAAGAAGAAATGTTTCCTTTGCCCAGGCTGTATTTGAGGGACAGACTGTAGTGGAGGATGTAAGAGCAGTTAAGGTAAGTACCCGAGAAGAAATACCTACCATTTTAAAGGAAGGAAATATCCCCGTTATAGTTGACCCAGACTGCAACATAGCAGGAGAAATCAAAGCAGAGGTAGTAGTAGACGCTACCCTGGCAAAGAAAAATACAGGTATGCATAAGGATTTGGCACCGGTCACCATTGCCTTGGGTCCCGGATTTAAAGCGGGAGAGGATGTTGATGCGGTTATTGAAACCAACAGAGGACATGATTTGGGAAGGGTCATCCTTGGGGGTAGTGCCGAACCCAACACAGGCATTCCGGAGGCGGTTGAGGGGTACAGAGAAGAAAGGGTATTGCGGGCACCATGCGATGGAAAGATACGCACTGTGTTAGATATAGGTAATCAGGTCAAAAAGGGAGCGATAGTCTGTTACGTTGGTGATGAGGAAATTAAAGCTCCTCTAAGTGGTGTGGTAAGGGGAATTATCATGAATGGGACCAAAGTGAAAAAGGGCCTTAAAATAGGTGACATTGATCCCAGGGGTATAGAAGATTATTGTTACACCATATCTGATAAGGCCAGAGCAGTCGCGGGGGGAGTACTGGAAGCAATCTTGTCTTTGGAAAAAGGCAACTAATCATTCACCGCAGAAAACGATGAGATCGCAAAGATTAATCGTTGCAGCTTCCACTATATTAAATTTCTCCGCGATCTCTGCGGTAATTAACTTTTCTTGTGAGGTACACAAATGGATATCTTTGAAGAAATCGTTGCATTGAAAAAGGCAGGTACTCCGGCAGTGCTGGCAACTGTGGTTGAAGCATTGGGTTCATCACCAGGAAAGACTTCTGCCAGAATGCTCATCAAGGCCGATGGCTCTATCATGGGGACAATTGGAGGTGGTGCTATTGAGAAGAAAATGATAGATGAAGCGATGACTATCATGAATGGCACCGAATCGAAATTACTAAAATATAGCCTCGAAGAATTGGGTATGGCCTGCGGAGGCGATATGACTGTTTTCCTTGAACCCTTAGAACGTGCCCCTGAGCTCATTATCTTTGGTGCCGGTCATATCGGAACCGCACTAAGCAACATCTGTAAAATGCTAGGTTTTACCACCACTGTGGTGGACAATCGTCCGGAATTTGCCAATACGGAAAGATTGCCCCTGGCAGACAGGGTCATTGCTGATGATTATCAGAAAGTGCTGCAGGATCTTTCTTTTTCCGATACCACCTATATAGTAATCCTCACCCATCGCCACGTCCACGATTTAGAAATTCTTGATCACTGTGCCAAACAACCGTTTCGCTATCTCGGTATGATTGGCAGCCGCAAGAAGGTTACAGGCTCCTTCCAGCAATTGAGGGAGAGAGGAATTGACGAAGCAATCCTCAAACGAATCCATGCCCCCACAGGAATCGCTATCGGGGCTAAAACACCCGAAGAAATTGCGGTATCCATCGCCGCTGAACTGGTAGCCATAAGAAGCGGCACCGAAATCTCAAGCTTGAAATTAGATTAAAAGAATACTTAATTATATATATCCCATCTTCTTGCTTGATCTGATTTTCCCTTTAATGCAAATCTTATGAACGCTGAAATTATTTCTATCGGCACAGAGATACTTCGGGGTGAGATAACCGACACCAATGCCTCCTGGCTCGCTTCCCAACTGCCATTGCTGGGGATTCAACTCAATTGGGTAACACAGGCAGGTGACCACCAGAAGAGACTGGTTGAGGCCTTTCGCCGCGCATGGGACCGTTCAGATCTTATACTTGCTACGGGCGGGTTAGGTCCTACTGCGGATGACCTGACCCGCGAATCTATTGCTGAGATGTTTGAGGAGGAGTTGCAGATTGATCCCGTACTTGAGGCGGGTCTGAGAGATTTGTTTGCCAAGTTTGGACGTGATATGCCCTCCCATAACATCAAGCAGGCTACCCTTATTCCCTCCGCCCATACTATCCCCAATCCCATGGGGACGGCACCGGGATGGTGGATAGAGAGAGGGGGGCGGGTTATTGTATCAATGCCCGGTCCTCCCAGGGAAATGAAGCTCATGTGGGAAAAACAGGTTTTCCCTCGATTGATGAAATGGTGTACGGGGGAGATTATTGTGTGCCGAACCTTAAAGATCATTGGATTATCTGAAGCCGGGGTGGACGAGATGGTAAGCAAGTCACTGCCCTCGCCTCCGGTGGAGATCGGCATTTATGCAAAACAAGACGGTATTCAACTCAGGCTGGTAGCCAAAGATTCCAGAAAGGAGAGTGCCAAGGAAAAGATACGTGAGGCCGAGACCTCTTTAAGGGAAACTATGGGAGAGCATCTCTGGGGAGTTGACGATGACACCCTGGTAGGTATTATTGAAAAACTTCTACTTGAGAGAGGGCAGAGCCTGGCAACTATGGAATCGTATACAGGTGGACTTCTTGCCGCTTCCTTTGGTGGTGTGGCTGAAAGCTCAAAGTATTACAAGGGGGGATTCGTGATCGGCTCACAGGAAACGGAGGTAGCCCATGCTTTCTCTGATCATGGAAGTGATGGTTCACTCCTAAATGGCGAGGAGTCTGCTTTGTCAATGGCCAATACAGTCCGGCAGCGACTGGGGGCCGACATAGGAATAGGTATATCCGGTTCCGCTGGGGGAGAGGAACAGGCAACTGTGGTGGCCATTGCAGTAGTGGACGGGCTAAAGAAGAGAACACGCGAGGCAAAGTGGCCGACATCCCGTCGTGAGGTGCGTCAGTGGATAACAGTTGCTGCACTATTTGAGCTAAGACAGTTCCTGCTTACAAGCTAAATATTTTAAAACACTATAATCTTAAGGAGGTTTACAACATGCCCAACATTACCATCGAAGGACCAAAACTTGCAGATGTTGAAGCAAAAAGAGAACTTGTCAAAGAAATTACTGATTCTGTGGAAAAGGCCTATAAAATACCAAGAGACCATATTATTATTGCAATTAAGTCCCTTGACCCCGAAAATGTCAGTGTCGCTGGCACTTTGATCGCTGATCGAAGAAGAGCGCAAAAGTAAACTGCTCATTAAGTAAATTTAACAGGAGCGCGTCCCCAATAACCCCACTCAATCAAAAAAATAATAATTCAAGCAACAAAGGTACAGGGTTCCAAAGGCGCATAGTAAAAAAAGGGGTATGGTCGTCAAGCGGCTTCTCCTCTTTTTTTGTATGGACCACAAGATTTTGAGAAGATCAACTACAGTAAGGCGTAACGATGGATATTTCTGAATCACTGGACATTGATCATAAACATAACGAGCTCATATGTTTTGTGGGTGCCGGTGGTAAAACAACCACCATTTTCAAACTGGCAAAGGAGCTAAAAGACCATGGGGAAAAGGTACTTGTGACCACCACTACTGCCATCTACTACCCGGGTGAAGGGGATTGTGACGAGGTAATCATTGATGGCTCCAAAGACAGCGGAATCTTTACCGGGGTTAAAGATGGTTGTATTACCGCTTTTGGCAGAGAGATCTCACCTGAAAAAAAACTCCTGGGTGCAAACAAAGATTTTATATCAGAGCTCTACAAGAAAAAGATATTTAATTATCTACTGGTTGAAGGAGATGGGGCAAAAAGTAAACCCATAAAGGCACCTGCTTCTTATGAGCCGGTAATACCTGAGAACACCACCAAAACCATAGGCGTAATAGGACTTGACTCCCTGGGAAAGAAAATAAAAAACAACCATGTCCACAGACCTGGGTTGTTCTGCAGGCTAACCGGAAGGGAGATGGGTGAGGTTATAGGTGAAGAAGAGATAGTAAAACTGATACTATCACCGGAAGGACTCTTCAAAGCGGTACCTGATGACTCTCAAAAATATCTACTGCTTAACAAGGCAGAAAATAAAGAGACACAAAGATCTGCAATGAGTATCATAGAGTCAGTTAAAGAGAGTGGTAGCGATATACTCGGTTTCATAGTAGCAAACATTATGGAAGGAAAAATTGATGTTGAATAGTAGATTTAAAAAAAGCCATATGTCTGCGCATTTACAAGGCATGATGAAGGAGTTTTCAGTATGATCACAGGCATTATTCTGGCATCAGGTTTTTCACGAAGGATGGATAAGGATAAGCTCTTGCTTGAAGTTGAAGGAATACCTTTATTAGAGAGGGTTATAAATGCCGCAAAGTCATCTAACATTAACGAGTTTGTACTTATCTATCAGAAGGATGAGATAAAGGAGATTGCAGAAAAACACGGCATCAAAGCGGTACACAACCCATATGCAGATGAGGGACAGAGCGCAGCCGTAAAGTTAGGGGTTAAATCCTCTCATCCTGATGCCGATGGATTTATCTTTTTCGTTGGGGACCAACCCTATCTTAATCCATCTACCATAAATAAACTGATAGATGAATTTCAAAAAGAGAAAGATACCATAGTGGTTCCTTTATATAACGGTAAAAGAGGTAATCCGGTAATCTTCCCATTAACCCTAAAGGAAGAACTGCTCAGGTTGGAAGGAGACTGTGGCGGGAGAAAGATTATTGATAGTATGGAAGATAAGATAAAACTGGTTACCATAGAGAAAGGTATTGAAGGAACTGATATCGATACTGAAGAAGACTATGAAGCAAACTACCACCCGTGACACGGGTGGCTTGGCCGTCTGCCCACCTTGCCCGAGCTCGGCCAGGGAATTTAGCCAGGCCTTTGTTTTACCCTTAACGGGTGGAACGCCGGAAGCACCTATTGACATAACCAGAAGATATGAATAATGTCTAATCTATACTAAAGTATTTCTATCGAATAAAATTATATAAAGAAATGACAGATATAAGCAAATACACAAAAGTGATGCTCCCCGCGCATAGCGCGGGGCATCCCGGAGTTTAAATTTGATTATTTATGAATTGTGCCGATTCATCCCCGCCTACCCTAGTTAAATATGCTTCGCATTTAACCGGGCAGGTAAGGCGGGGCTTTCTCGGCACCTGCCGGTAAAATTTTATGTGAAAGGGGAATAGCATGAAAAAAAGAATGTTCTTAAGCCTTTGTTTAGTAGCAATAGCCCTGGTCACTTTGGGAGCAAGTAACTCTTGTAATGCCCCGATGGATGCTACGGGTGAATATAGCGGAATCTGGTCATTCAAAGTAAAAGTTGCAGGTGTCCTTATAAACACTGTTGATTGTGACTGCACTATGTCATTAAATCAGGATGTTACCTTAGATCCCCCAGCTAATCTTAACATAACAGGTACTCTCAATGTTGATACTTCCTGCCTTGAGGAATCGGTGCTTTGGCCTGACGGGCTACCAGTACCATCTTTTGAAAACGTGGACATTACAGGAACAATGAATAGTATAAATGAAGCCATTATACTTGTCTCTGGACCTCTGGACACAGGGGTTGGTACGAATCTTGTTCTTAACGGTCCTGGAGAAAGTGATAACCCAACTGAGGGTGAAATACCAGAGATGACAGGTTATTCGGGCAATTGGGATTTTGTACTTAGTTTTATTGTTGACCTTCCAATTGATGGAACCTTCGATGTTACCAGAGTAGTAGAAGAATAATAGTAATTCAGATAATAAAACCACTTTCATGAAATCAGGGGATGTAGGTGTACATTGTAAGTTGCCTAAGTACCTACATCCCTTTATTCTATGTGGGCTGCTCCTAACTCCCCTCCTCCTATGCTTTAGGCAAAAGCTCCTCAATCGCAGGGCAT
>JAZFSJ010000396.1:0-15698 GCA_036446115.1 Thermodesulfobacteriota bacterium
TTCAATCTTTTTAGTCAATTCCTCTTCGTCTTTTACCAGTTGTTCTCGCAGTGCGTTCTTTTCCTCAATCTCTTTGGTAATATCTTCTTTTCTTTTGGTAATTTCGTTTAGAAGTTTGGTAGCTTCATTGTATTTCTTTTCAATTTTTGTCTTCTGTTCATTCAGGTCCTTCTTCAAGGTGTTAGCCCTTATCTCCCTTACGTTGGTGATGCGTTTTTTCCAGATTTCCTTGTCAAGGTTGCTCCACTCCAAGGGTTTTCCCATCCTTTGATAGGCAAGATAGGTCTTGAAGCAGAAGGGGCACTGATAGTAATAGTGGACACTGTCCTTTTCTCCATATTGCATGTTTTCAGGATAGGGAACAGTTTCTTCTAATTCCAGTGGAACGTCCCTGTTATTATGCTTTTCATCACAAACGTAGAGGACTTTCTCTTTTGGCATGGCGTTCTTCCTGTCATGAGAATAGTTGTTTTACTTTTCGGCACAATTTACAGAATCTTTAATTGTATTTATAAAAAAAATTATTTATCAACAGAAAATGATCAATGCTGCAATCGGCATTTTCCTACCCATTTACTTTCCACCCAGCCCCTTTTACCGTCTTTCAATTCAATCTTAATCCAGCCCTCATCCTGTTTTATGATTTTCAACTCTGCTCCATCATGTAATTGAAAAAGGACAGTGTTGTTAATACCATTGCCTGATCTTACCGTAATTTGCTTAGTTAAAACAACACCCTCAATGTTGTAGGTACGGTTGTACATTTTTAAGGTGAGAGAACATCCTATTACTACCACCAAAACCAGATTAATTAAGAGGATTAATTTTTGGTACTCTTTTTTCCAGAATGTCCTTATAATGGCTAATATCCAGAAAATAGCATGGACTATCAGGAAAACTATCATCAATTCTTTAAGGTTGAGTTTGGAATACCAAAAGCAAAATTCCTTTATAAAGGGCAAGAATTGTTTTTCTTCAATTCTGTCCTTGGTTAATTGACGGGCATATCTTAAATTAGCTTTGAGATCCTCGTCCCGGGGAAGATGTAACTCTGCCAGGCGGTAGCTTAAAATTGCCTTTCCCAGCATACCCCTTTTGAAGTAACTGTTGCCCAGGTTATAATATATTTCTCCGTTTTGTATTCCCGATTGGATAGTCCTTTCATAAAGCGAGGCGGCCTGATCGTATTTTTCTTCATTATAGTATTTATGGGCTTCCATAAATGAGGTGGCTGCATCTACTGCTTCCTCAATTTCTTGATTGTGGGAGAGAAAAGTAGTGGAGCTTTGATTTTTACCCTGCACCGGGTGTGCAGGGGAGAAAAAAAGTGCCCCTATTGAAATAATGAAGATAAGCCGCTTTATATTAATCATACCACTTAGATCTTTATCCTTTTATCAAACCACTTGGCTAAGGTTTTCACCTGACGTAATAATTTTTCCTTTTCACTTTCACTATGTTGCCGGAAGGCAAATTGACCGGATTCCAAGACATTGAGTACCCCCTTTGCATCTTCAATCCTTTCTTTTTGTACTTTAAATTTTTGAAGCCGCTTTTCAATTTCTATCGGTGTAAGGGCACTTCCCGTCATATTTAATTTATCGCCTAAAAAATCCTTAAAGGCTTTAGAGGTGAGCCCGTAAAATTCTGAGGTATTCTCGTTTTTGATCTGCTTTTTGATTGGTGGTATTTTTTTGTTGAAATTTTTCATAGCGCTTTTGCTGCGAACATATCCAACATCCTCTTCCCATCGTTCCTTCCTCCTTTTCAGCAGGGTAGAGCCTGCATACCCTGCGATGGGGAGTAAGAAAAGCACAAGGTAAGTCCACTGCCAGGGATCTATACTATGGGGTTTTAAGGCAGAAGGAGAGATGCGAACGGGTAGAATATCTTTTCCCAGGATTTTTATTTCCTCTTTAGATGTAGTAGTTCCCATAGCCTCAACCAGATGGAGTTTTTCTTCATCACTGGGGGGTAGTGCCTGTATGGTAAGAGGTGTGCTCTTACACAGTTCATAGCTTTCCTTCCGGGGATCAAAATAGGTAAAGGCAAGGGAAGGCACTTTTAATCTGCCTTCTTTTAAGGGAACGAGTGCCTTTTTGATGGTGAGTGTGCCGCCAAAAGTGTCCCCCGAAGTTCGAGTAGTAAGAGTTGGTTTGTCATCATAAATTTTAAAATGGGCAAGAGAAGGTAACTCGGGACTATGTGCGTCTCTGATATTCCCCTTGCCTTGTATGGTAATGGTCAAGGTAGTGGTGTCACCTGCTTCCAATTGTCTCTTGCTTATACTGGTTGCAATGTTAAAGTCTCCCACCAGGCTACTAAAAAGGGGGGTTTTGCCTTCTGCTGGTAAAGGTTTTACTTTTACCGTGATGGGTTTGGAGTGGAGTACCCTAGGTTCTGTCCTGGAGAATCCAAAGAAAGAATCGTCAAAGAAGGGATCATCAAAAAAACCCCTTCTCCGTTGCCGGATGGCTACATCACATTGAATGGTAGCCGGACCCATCTCTAGAGTTCCCTTGCGAGTGGGAAATAAGGCCTGCTTGATTTCTGTAACCAGGAAGGACTTGCCATTAATAACTGTTTCGTATTGCCGTTCCTTTCCCAGTGACTCTACTCTAAATCCTTCAAATGAGGGATTGTCCAGGCGGGCATTGGCAATCTTTACCGTTCTATAAAGTTTAAAAGTGTAGATAATTTGTTCATTCACATAGGGCGTTTTGTTGCTTACGCCAGTAGTGATAAATAGATCTTGTGCAGCTTGTGGTTTCTTATCGGCAGATGAAATCTTAAGCGTTATTTTGTTGCTTGATACAGTTTTCCCCTTGTTTTTAAGGGTTGCAGGGCCAATCTCAAAGGTCCCCGTCTTTTTAGGAATTAGTATATAATTGTAATCAACTGCTGATGTGATCTGACCATTAATGATCTGCATTCTGGTAGAACTTCCGCGAGACATAACATTAAATGAGGGGATGGGTGGTAAGTGGGGTCTTGCTCCTCTCTGAGTGCCTTCTACTGAGAGGGTAAGGATGATTTGATCCTTGATTGTTGCCTCAGTTTTGTCTACCTTAGCGGTAAGAGAAAGCGCGAGAGTATTCTCTGCATAAATTAAGAGGAATAAACTTACTAGTGCTATCCTGACTTTGGGCATACTAAACCCCTCCGCTACCAATCCTTCTCTGACCTAAAGGATCCTGCCACACTTTCCCTTTCACGTTTTTTGGGTTTTTTCTTTCCCTCTTTTAAACTTCTCAACCAGCGTTCCGCTTCCTCAGGGGTCATCGGCTTTGCCTGTTTCATCTCTCTTTTGCCTGCTTTTTGCTGTTCTCCTTTTGAGGCCTGTTTCTGCTGCTGTTGCTCTTGTTGTTTCTTCTGCTGTTCCTCTTTAGGTAGTTGACATTGTGAGTCTTGCTCCTTTTCCCCTTCTTTTTTTTCGTTTTTCTTTTGTTCCTGCTGTTTTTTTCTTTGTTTGGCTTGATTAATCCTCTTTTTAATTTCCTCTCTTACAAACTCCAGGTTGTATTTGACATCCAGGTCGTTAGGATCTAGCTCTAGCGCCTTCTTATAATACTCTACTGCTTCTTCCAGTCTTCCCTGACGATACCTGCAGTTGCCTATGTTAAAGAGCGATTCCTCCTCTAGGTGGATATCCTGGGCGGTAGCCACAACATCTTGGTAGTTCTTTACTGCCTCCTCATAGTTTTTCATCTTATAGTGGGCATTGGCGAGGTTGTATTTTAAGTTCGGATTCTCAGGAGATTCTATCTGGACATCAACGAAGGACTTTAGGGCCTCATCATATTTTTTGTCCTTATAAAGAATGCTTCCTTTTTCCATTTTGCGGTAGAGTGACTCTCCATAGACCAGGTCCGTGGTCATAAGGAAACATCCAAACATTAAAAAAAAGTACCAGAGCGTACAATATAATTTTCTGTCTTGATTCTTCATCTATTTATTTTGCTATGGCAGTTTTTCGTTCACTCACAAAGAATTCCAGCCCAATGAAGAGAAGGGCACAAAGGATAAACCATTGAAATCTCTGCTCCCATCTTCTCTTGCGGGTACTCTTCAATTGCTTCTGTTCGATACGCTGCTTAATTCCTTCCTTATAAATCTTATCCAGGTCCATGTCTCCTGTAACTGAGCTCACGTAACTTCCCCCGGTCTCCAGTGCGATCTTTTGCAAGGTTGTTTCATCCAGGTGGGTTATGACCATATCCCCCTGGCGATCCTTCTTGAACCCTCCGGAACCACCTCTTAAAGGGATAGGAACACCTTCCTTACGGCCAACCCCAATGGGAAAGATCTTTATTCCCTCCTGCTTTGCTTCTTTTGCCGCCTCAATAGGTTCACCTTCATGATCCTCACCATCGGTGATGAGAATCAGTGCTTTAGATTTTCGCTCTCTCTTGTTAAAGGAGGCAGTGGCGGTTCTCATTGCATCGGCCAGGGCAGTGCCGGGTACGGGGATGAGGTCGGTATCTATATAGTCGAGAAACATCTTGCAAGCTCCGTAGTCCAAAGTCAAGGGGCATTGAACGAAACTGGTGCCAGCGAAAACAATCAATCCGATGCGATCTCCTTCCAGCATTTCAATCAGGTCAAATACTTCCCTTTTCGCCCGTTCCAGACGGCTGGGTTTGACATCCTCAGCTAACATGCTTTCAGACACATCTATTGCGACTATGATATCTACGCCTAGCCTTTTAATTTCTTCCCAGTGGTAACCCCACTGCGGCTGGGTCAGAGCAACAATGCCAAAGGCCATTGCCAAAAGGGAGAGAAATGCCTTAACCCTTCTTCTGCCTTTCTTAATGTCGGGCACTAATTCGCCAACCAGCTCCTTGCCGCAAAAGAGTGCCAGAAGCCTGTCCCGCGTGCGAAAGGCATAGAGAAAAAAGATAACCATCGCAGGGATAATCCATAAAAGGAAAAGATAATTTAAACTACCAAATCTCATGATTCACCATCCAGGATACATAATGCATGATTCAAGATTCATGATATAAAAGACATGAGATCTGTATCCTATATCATGCATCTTGCCTTGTGATAGAGTTATGGTATTTTCTTAAAACGTGTATTACTGAGAACTATTTCCAGCAGTATGCATGCCAAGCCGGGCAGGAGGAACCAGCCGAATAACTCCTCATATTCCATATACTCTTTCACTTCCACCTTGGTCTTTTCCAAGGTATCAATTTGTTTGTAAATTTCTTCCAGAGCCCTGGTGTTAGTGGCTCTAAAATATTTTCCCCCTGTGATAGTAGCTATTTCTTTTAAGGTGTCTTCGTCCAAGTCTACCCGCTGATACACGTATTTTTTACCAAAGATGGTATCTACCAGAAAGGGTGCTTCTCCTTCCGTGCCCACCCCGATGGTGTATGTTTTAATATTGAAAGTCTTAGCGATCTCTGCGGCAGTTCCCGGACTTACCCCACCTGCATTGTTGCGTCCATCGGTTAAAAGAATAACTACCTTTGATTTGGATTCAAGCTCTTTTAACCTTTTAACACAGGTACCCAGAGCAGACCCGATGGCGGTAGAGTCACCGGCCATCCCTATTTGCACCTGGTCCAGGAAACTGAGTAGAACCCCGTAGTCAAGGGTCAAGGGACACTGGGTAAAAGCTTCTTCGCCAAAGACGACCATACCAATGCGGTCGTTCTTCCTCCCTTTTATGAAATCGCTTACTACCTTTTTTATTACCTGTAAGCGGTTTTGCCTTTCATCTTTCCATTTAAAATCTAACGCCTGCATGCTTCCCGAGGTATCTATACAGAGTACGATATCGATACCTTCTGTGAGTACTTCTGAGGCTTTAGTGCTTGATTGAGGGCGGGCTAATGCCATTACCAAAAGAGCTATGGCAAAGCAGCGTAATGCCAGGAGAACATATCTTAAGAAAATGGAAGTTGATTTTTTCAACCTCTTCAGATTGTCCAGGGAGGAAAACCTTACCCGACTCCTTCCCCTCCCCTTCCATTGATAGACTATCATTAAAGGGATGAAAATGGAAAAAACAAGTAACCACGGATCTTCAAATCGAATCATATCAAGTTAATCCCTTTCTATCTGGGGTAGACTTCGAAATAGAAATAATCATCAAGGTTGAGGTTTTTGAACCTCTTCCTCTTTAGTCTCGTTGATGAAATTTACCGCTTCCTTGTGTTCTTGATCCACCGCTTCAGTATCGGGAATGTATTTGGCAAATTTTACCAGGTCGGTGTGGTACAAAAATGTTTTAGCACTGCCTTTTACCATTTGATCAAACCCCTTTAGATTGAGGATTTCCGGTAAGATCTCTTCTGTTGTTTTTTCTACTGCTTGAAAGTGAAATCTCCTTTCAAGATATCTTCTGAATATCTCGGAGATTTTAAAATAGTGTTCTTTATAGATCCCCTTTGCAATTAACCCTTCCCTTTGTAATTGATTAAGTTCTTCCAGCGCCAGTTCATGGGCGGGCCTTGGGGGAGTTGCTTTGCTTTTTCTATAGCGAGTGCGATAAAAATAGATACCTCCTATTGCCAGTGATAAAAAGAGAAGACCGGCTATAGAAAGCGCTATGAGCAGGGTATAATTTCTTTTAATAGTTACCAGTGGTTTAATATCCCTGATGTCTTTTGCTGCCTCCTTGTCCTCTATTACCGATTTAACCTCAATAAATATCTGAGCAGTTTTAAGCTCCTTTTTCTCCCCTCTTTCATCCTTGTAAGAAAAAACTGCCCCAGGAATAATGTAAGAACCCACCAGATCGGCCTTCAACTGGTACCAGCTTTCAATGATCTTACGCCCATCTCTCTCTATAGGGTTCTCTTTACCTATATCTACGATCCTAAGCCCGGCAATTTGAGAACCCATCTCAGGTATTTCGACCTTTGTCTGAGACTCGCTACTGGCTGAAAGAGTGTAGCGGATAAGATCACCGGTAGTAGCTGTTGCCTTATCTACTTGTGCTCTCGCTTCTACCGGGGGAAGAGTTCTTTTGGGCTTTTGTGCTTCCTTTGTCTCATGCTGGCAAGAGATGAGAAAAGCAACGCAGCAGATACATACACTTCCTATGATATACACTTGCCTCATTTAAGAAGAAGTCTCCTCCTCAGTAATTACCTCTGGGTAAAGCTTAACCTCGGAGCTTTCAAGCACCTGTTTTAAGAGGTTCTGGTAGGCAATCTTCATTTTATGATTCATATAGTCATTGTTTACCCATTCTTTAACCTCTGCATACTCCCTCATGCGTTCCGGCTTTAATTCTTCTACTTTAAAGATGTAATAATAATTTCCTGCCTTAACTATGGGAGAGATACTGCCTGGCGAAGCAGAAAAGATGGCTTTAGAGACCTCATCTATGTTTCCTATTCCTAAGTCATCCTTCCCTTTACTAATCCAGCCTTCCCATTCACCCCCCCTTTTGGCGCTTTCTTCCTCCAGGGATAGTTCTTTGGCTAGCTCAGCAAAATCCTTTCCCTGCTTTAATTCCTTTAATATATTTTGGGCAATTTCTTCCATCCCTGCTTTAATCAAACGTATTCGTGCTTGGGCCTTTTCCTTATAGTGTTCTTGGTTCGCCTTAAAATAGTTTTTAAGATCATCCTCTTCTACGGTTATTTTATCTTTCAACTCTTCTTCTAAGACCTTACTGATCATGAGTTGTTTCATGAAATCTGCGGTTTTTTTCCGGAGTTCCCCATCTTTATCATACTCCAGTTTTTTTGCCTTGCGGTAGAACAGTTCATCGGACACATATTTTTTCATAAATTCTAACTTTTTTTCACTTCCTTTGAATTGTTCTTTCATCCAGGGTGGCAATGCATCGAGGGCCTCATCTACTTCTCTTAAGGTAATTTTCCGGCTCCCGATCTCCGCAACCAACGTACCTCCTTTTAGCTCTCCTTGCTGGTTTTCTTCAAGAGAGCTCCGTGCTTCTAATGCATACTCTGCCGCATGGAACTTTCCCAACATTTCCAGACAGTGTACGATTTTTGAGCCCACCTCGCTTTTGAGCGGGGTTTTGGGATCGATCATGTCCACACGGTAAAACCAGCTTAGAGCCCTTTCATAGTTGCTTTCTTCCAGGTAGAGCTTCCCCAGGGTATAGGCCAGATTTGATCTGGTTCTCTTATCCACTTGGGTCGTATTAAAATAGTTTTCATACTGTTTAATTGCCTCATCAGCTATGCCGACGCTCTTAAGTTTGTTGGCAAGCTCTCGGTGGATAGTATTCTCTTCTTTCATGCTTACTATATGAGCAAAATTCCCCCCTTTAGAGTAAAGAATGAGGGTGGCCAGGACAGTAAACAGAATGAGTACCGCACTACTAAAAAATAGAGACCTCGCATCAAATAGCTTTCTTTCCCTCTCACTCATAACCTCTTCTCCCTCATGCGAAAAAATTTCATGATGGGATCAATATAGGGCTGGTTGGTATAAATCCCTATATGATCTACATTACACCTGCGGAACCTCTCCAGGATTTCCTTAACATTACGGGCAGAAAGGGCACTGAAGCCTTTGCGGATATTACTATCAGTTGTGTCGATCAACATAACTTCCTCCGTTTCGGCATCCTCTAACTCAATAAATCCTACCTTGGGGAGTTCCCTTTCTCTGGGATCGGTTATGGAAATGGCAATGACATCGTGTTTTTTGTTGGTTATGCGCAGGGATTGTTCGTAATCCTTTGCAATGAAATCTGAAATAATAAAGGCGATAGCCCGGTGGGTGGTAATCTTGTGGAGAAAGTCTAGTGCCACATTGATATCTGTCTTTTTGCTCTGAGGTTTGTGCTGGAGCACTTCTCTGATGACTCGCCACACATGATTTCTTCCTTTTTTGGGAGGAATGAACTTCTCCACTATATCGCTGAAAATGATAAGCCCTACCTTATCATTGCTCTTCACTGCCGCAAAGGCCAGGATGGCGGCTACTTCTGCAGCCACTTCATTTTTAAGTTGGGTAACTGAGCCGAACTGTCCTGAGTTGCTCACGTCGACCATTAAGATTAAGGTCAATTCCCTTTCTTCTCGATAGACCTTAATGTAGGGGTGTCCCATTCGGGCAGTTACATTCCAATCAATGTCTCTCACATCATCACCTGCCTGATATTCCCTTACTTCTTCGAATTCCATTCCTCTTCCTCTGAAGGCACTTTCATATTCTCCTGCCAGGATATCATTGACAAGATAGTTGGTGTGGATGTGGATCCTTTGAATCTTTTTGATCACCTCTTTGGGTAGTTGAGTATAACCCCTCTTCTCTTCTGTTTTCTTTTTGTCTTCTCGAAACATGCGTTAGATTTCTATGGGGTTAGCAGCTTATAATGGTCTGTTGACCGGAGATTGTTTTTTAGAAATTGAAACGATACTAGATACTGGATATCTGATGCTGGATAAAAAACCCTATCTGTTATCCCTGTTAACATCATTAATGAATTTAACCAGGATCTAGTATCCAGCATCACTTTGCGTAAGGGTATCTTTTAAAAAAACTTGACTCAAATGCCTAAGTTTTCGGACTAACTATACTAGACGGCTAGTATCCAGTTCTTATGGTACTTCGATATTGTCGAAGATCTTAATGATGATGTCATCCGGGGTGAGTTCCTCTGCCTCGGCTTCATAGGTCAGCAGCACTCGATGCCGCAGCACGTCCAGACCGATCGACTTGATATCTTGGGGGGTAACATACCCCCTTCCCTGCAGGAAGGCATAAGCCTTTGCCGCCTGATTGAGATATATGCTGGCTCTGGGAGATGCCCCGTAGGATATCATCTCTTCAATAGCAATCCCGTATGTCTTGGGTTCCCGGGTGGCAAAGACGAGATCTACAATATAATCTTGCAGTTTATCATCGATGTATATTTGATCAACCACCTTCCTTGATTCCATTATCTCACCTGGGGTGGTCACAGGACTGATTCCGATAGGCTTCCTCTCAGCGATGCGTTGCATGATCTCCTTTTCCTCAACCTTGTTGGGATAGGTGACACGGAGTTTGAGCATGAAGCGGTCGACCTGTGCCTCAGGTAAAGGATACGTACCCTCTTGCTCGATGGGATTTTGAGTTGCCATAACCAGGAAGGGTTCTTCTAGCTTAAAGGTTGTCTCACCGATGGTTACCTGCCTTTCCTGCATTGCTTCCAAGAGTGCACTTTGAACCTTGGCAGGTGCTCTGTTTATCTCATCGGCTAAGATAATGTTGCTGAAAATGGGCCCCTTTTTTACGGTAAAGTCACCGGTTTTAGGGAGATATATTTGAGTGCCCGTAAGATCTGCCGGGAGCAGGTCAGGGGTAAACTGGATTCTCTGGAAGCTGGTATCAATAGCCTGAGCAAGTGTTTTTACCGCTGTTGTCTTTGCCAGGCCTGGCACTCCCTCTACTAGGATATGACCATTGGCAATAATCCCAATAAGCAGTCTTTCTATCAGATAGTGCTGTCCCACCATGATTTTCCCGATTTCATCCGCAAGCTTTTTTACATACCCGCTTTTTTCTTCTACCTTTTTGGTGGTTTCCTGGATATCTTTCTGCATGCTCTATACCTCCCTTTTTAGATAGCGAAAAACTTTACCCCATTAGGTAATTAGTTCATAGCTTTTTTTATTATAATTTTTGTATTTGTCTCGGGTGAACTTTTTTAGATGTGTGCAGTCTAACGGGGGAACCACAGAGAAAATTTAACTATCAATAGATTTTTTCTCTCGGCACTCCGTGATTTCATAATTTTTTTACCGCAATTTAATCCCCTCCAGATCCGTATCCCCGTCTTTTGGAAAAGCACTCTTAAACGCCTTTTCGATCTGTCTTTGTATAAGGTTGATCTCTTCAGCAGTGGGACGTAAGCCGCCGTAAGTTACTTTCTCCACAAGGGTGTCTAAGTCCTCCATGATTGTGCCAGTTTTATCCTGGGTGGGAAGTTTGTTACAGATAGATAGTATCTTTTTTAAGTAATTTCCCCAATCTCCCTTAATCTTGTATGCATTACACTGCTCGAGTTCACCTGCTATCAGTTCTCTAGTAATGGTAGCATCTGATTTTTGACCATCACGTAGTCTCTTTTTCTTTTTGTATAAAACGACTAATGCACTGAAAAGACCTAAGAAAATAGCTATTAATGTTCCTGGTAGCCAAAACCTAGTAAGATAAGCAGTACTAAAAGAAGTAACCTTAAAGTGCAATGCTTCAGTCTTCACTTTTTCTTCTTTATTGTTCCCTTTTTCCCAGTAGCTTATTTCTATGGGTTTTAGTGCATATTCTCCCTCTTTTTGAGCCAAGAGCTGGTATTTATAGTGTAATGAATAATGCCCTTCCTTGCTGGTTGTGCTAAAGGAAGAGCTCTTTTCCTCAATACCTTCAGGGAATGATATCTGAGGGGGGGCAATGAGGTAACGGTCTGAGTCACCTTCCCAGGAAGCGATAAGCTCTAAGGAAAAGGTTTTATTTGCCAAGATAATGTCTCTGTCCAAAGAGAGTGAAACAGCAGGGGCAGCCTTAAGTTTATAAGGATAAGAGGGTAGAAGAATGAATATAATGGAAGAGATATAGAGGGCTTTCAAAAAGGATTTCATCTTTTATATTACTTATCTTCCTTTTCCAAGGAAGAGAGTTCTTCAAACAATTTTACCTGCTTCTTACTTAATCCGGTAGGGGTCTTGACCACTACTTGCACCAGTTCATCACCTTTCCCCCTTCCGTGGAGATAGGGGATGCCTGCCCCTTTGATAGTAAAAATCTGGCCGGTCTGGGTGCTGGGTGGTAGACTGATTTTTTCATGACCATTTAGGGTGGGGATTTCTATTTTTGCCCCCAGAGCGGCTTGAGAGAAAGAGATAGGAATCTGACAGAGGACATCGTTGCCCTGCCTTTCGAAAAATGAGTCGGGTTCTACATGTAAAACCACATAAAGATCTCCAGAAGGACCTCCTCTTTCACCCGCATCCCCTTCTCCATTTAGTTTAAGACGGATGCCGGTTTCTACCCCTGCTGGTATTTTTACCTTCAGTTTATTTGGTTTGATCGCGACACCACTGCCCTTACAATCCTTGCAGGGGTGAGTGATAATCTCTCCCTGACCGTTACACCTTGGGCAGGTTGAACTGATAGTGAAAAATCCCTGAGTTTGTGTCACCTGTCCTCTTCCCCCGCAACTAGGACAGTTTTGTTTTGATTTTCCCGGTTTTATCCCCGTTCCACTACAGGTTTCACAGACCTCATGTTTCTCGATCTCAATCTCCTCCTCCTTACCGAAGGCGGCATCTCTAAAACTAATTGAGAGATCATAGCGTAAATCTGTACCCCGACGTGCGTGTGTCCTCCTCCTGCCTCTGCGATCACCAAACCCTAAACCGAAGAAATCATCAAAGATATCACCAAAGCTTGAGAAAATATCCTCGAAACCAGTAAAACCACTAAATCCCGTTCCTTTCAAACCCTCGTGCCCAAATTGGTCATAGAGGTTTTTCTTTTGAGGGTCTCTTAGCACTTCATAGGCTTCAGATGCCTCCTTAAATTTTTCTTCTGCTTCTTTATCTCCAGAGTTTCGATCAGGGTGATATTTGAGGGCCATCTGACGGTAGGCCTTCTTTATCTCCTCTGCGCCGGCGTTTCTGGAAACGGCCAGGATTTCATAATAATCGCGTTTTACCATAGATAGTCAGTCCTATAACTTGTAAAAGTTGAGCTAAGCGCAGTGAGCGCGGATTCACCCCGTTTGATACTTACTATATGGAAAGTGAACTTTGTGAGATGTCTAGTATAGTGAATAAATTACCTGTTCCAAAAGGTTTGGTATCTCACGGGGGAGCCGCAGAGGTTTTTAAGGTTAACACCATAACAGTTTATTCATGGTGAAATAAAATTGTTTGTTTTTTCTGTATTCTCAGCGATCTTTGCATCCTCCGGAGAACTAGTACTAACACTTTAACTTAGTACACATTTTACTGCTGAGTAGATAGTGTTGAAAAGCCTGGTCTCTCCAAAAAACCAAGCTTAGTAAAACGATTGAGATAAGGAGGTATCAATATTTAAGGGGTCCTTAGTATGCTTTGAAGATAGGGAGATTTAGGATCCATTCAATATCAAAGAGTTCTCCGATTACGCCTAATGCGAGGGTAAGGACATAGAGAATAAGGATCCCCAGGAAAATTTCACTTTTGTAGGTGCTGAAAAAATTCGCCATAATCCACCTCGTTTTAGATTCGAATTGTTAATAATAATTAAAATACTTCAATTGTCAAGCATCAACTCACAATTTATTCGCCCATTTTGATGGGATAATCCTCTATCCCGGGAATTTCCTCTTCTAAAAAGGACTTTATCTTTCTTAAAAGCCTTGCTTCAATCTGGCGGATTCTTTCTCGGGTAATACCATATTTATCCCCTATTTCCTGAAGGGTTGCAGGTTTTTCTGAAAGTAGCTTGTTTTGGAAGATGTCGAGTTCTTTGTCTTTTAGCGTCTTTTTAAATTCCTGCAACTTTTGGTTAACCAGTGATTTGATTTCATCATCTGCTAGCTTTTTCTCTGCAGGTACCTGCTTTCCGGGAAGAAAATCCATTAGACTACTTTCCGTATCGCCTCTTAATGGGGCGTCAAGGGATGCTTCCCAACTGCTCATTCGCTGGTCCATCTGAATAACCTCTTTTTCTTTTACGCCTATCGATTCTGCAAGCTGCTTTGGTTCGGCTGCATATCCTAATGCCTCAAGTTTTGTCTTCTCTTTTTGGAGATTGAAAAATAATTTTCGCTGGGCCTGGGTAGTACCAATCTTAACCAGTCTCCAGTTATCCAGTATGAATCTCAGGATGTATGCCCTTATCCAGAAAGAAGCATACGAAGATAACCTGACTCCCTGGTAGGGGTCAAATTTCTTCACGGCCTGCATTAATCCTATATTGCCTTCTTGGATTAGATCCAGCAGATTCATTACCCATGCACGATGGAATTCCAGGGCAATCTTTACCACTAACCTTAAGTTGCTGGTAACCAGTTTGTAGGCAGTCTCAGTATCTTTCTCCTCCAGGTACTTCACTGCTAATTGGTATTCTTCTTCCTTAGTCAGTAACTCATACTGACTTATCTCCGCAAGATATTTTTGCAGGGGGTCAAATTTGGTAAGGGGAGCTTTACCACCTGCCTTGTGGGTTTTTAATTTTTTTTTGCTTTTTGACTTCATTTTGTTGTTCCTAAAAAGAGAGAGCATAAATGAGGATAGCACCTCAGGGCTTTCCATATTTTAGCAAAAAGAATGAAAAAAGCTACAAGATTGTGATTATGGGATGCTCCCGTTTATAGAATTTAAGAAGGCTGAATTGCTCTTTGCAATTCATTATCTTAAGTCTCTCCCTTCTCTGATAATCGAGGATCGTTACCCCTAGTTTATTTTTAATTTGACAAAAAGCCACTAATTAAGTTAAAGAATGTTAATGTAAGTTAAGTAATTGTTTCCCAGTAATAATCCTTGTTCACTCTATTCCAAATAAAATAATCCTTATGCAAGGGGTCCTATCTTATAAGAAGGTGATCAAATGAATTATTCAAGATGTGCAAAGTGTAGTTGCAAACTTTCCGAGGGAGATCTGAAGTACCGCATCACCATTGATATAGTGGAAGATCACGGCGGTTTACTGTCTGATCTCCAAGAGGAAATAGCAGAGCAGGTTGATGATCTGCTCTGCCAGATGGAGGAGATAGAACCAGAAGAATTAGGAATAGAAACCTGTGAGGAGAATACCTTTGTCCTCTGTAAAGAATGTGCGGACTGCTTTGCCAAGAATCCATTTGGCGGCAGTAGTAGGTTAATCCCAATGAAGATGGGATCATCTCACCTCTTACACTAAGCATAGTGGTTATCACCATATATCCTTATGGATTTTTTAGATTTGTCTCTTATCTTTGACCTTTTTCTTTTCATTATTGTGGGGTGCTTCATATATTGGGGCGCTAAAAAGGGTGTGGTAAGTTACCTCTTTTCTTTGCTGGCGCTTCTTATTGCCTTTCCCCTCGCGTGCTACTTTTTCCCCCTCTTATCTTCTCTATTCTCAGAAGATATAGAAAAAAGGATCCTAAGTGATGCCATAGCCTTTGCATCTGCCCTGGTTGTCCTTTACTTCATCACGCTTGCCTTGATCTGGGCACTCATGGAGGCATTAAAGAGGTTTTATGAAAATGTAGCTGATCGGGTTGCTGGGGGAGTGGTCGGTTTGCTAAAAGGGATAACGGTTGCCATTATCTTCATTTTACTTATGATCACGCTTCTTCCTAAAAAAGCGCCATTGCTTAAAGATTCCTTTCTCTCCCGTTCAACTATTTCCATTGTGAATGCCATTGCAAAACAGTTTCCTCCTGCCCTTAAAAATAAATTTACTCATAAGAAGAAAGAGCTTGAATCCCACTGGCAACAGACGGATAAAGTAAAATAATCATTGTGTGCTTTTAAAACCCCGTGCTTTGACGGGGTCACAAAAGGAAACATTAGCACTTTCGTGCTTCCAGCTTGACCGCCTTGCCCGCCTGCCCGAGCTGGCACTCGTGTCGGCCAGGGAGTTCAGCCAGGTTGTTTCACCCGTACGGGTAAAACAAAGCCACCCGTTTCACGGGTGGTAGTTTACTTCAAAGCATAGAGGAGTGTTACTCCGATGGTATAGATAAGAAACAAACTTAAAGAGTCCCAGCCTAGCCTGACTACCCTTTTCTTTGGGTG
>JAZFSJ010000397.1:0-2564 GCA_036446115.1 Thermodesulfobacteriota bacterium
AATAAGAGTGATATGAATACAATAAAAGGCATTAAAACCCAGAGGAAGCACAGGACATGCTGATTTGGGCACTAAACTGTACGGGATAACATCTTTGCCAATTAGGCAGTTACTTTTTAGCGTGCTCGTATGATTACCCAGTTCGTTACGTTAAAAAGAATGAACAATCTAACTCAAAGGAGAACCAGAAAATGGTAAAAAAATGTTTTTTTATTGCGGTTTTCTTACTCTCTTTTTCTACTGCTGCCTCTGCAAACATTACACTCTTTACCTTCGACAATGATGAAGGAGAGGTATGGGCTTCAGGAAGCGTGGTAACCCGCTACGAGAATTGGGATTGGTTTACCCCCAGGACCACGGGGAATGACAACAATGATTATGACTACCACTTCACCCGTTCCCGTGTGGGTGTTGGGTTGAAGTATAAGTGGATAGAGGCCTTTTTTCAGATGCAGGATACCCATATTTGGGATTTGCCTAACGACGCCGTTTCACCGGGCTCCGCAGGTCCCCTCGGTATCGGGGCGATCTATTATGCGCACCGGAGGAACGGTAATTCCCATGGCACTTATGTAAAACAGGGCTACCTGCAATTAAAAAACATTTTTAACAGTGGTATTTCAATAAAAGGGGGAAGATTTGAATATATGGATGCATTAGAGGTCAGCTATGACAATCCCAAAGTCATGTGGCTAAAAAAGATCAGGCTGGCTGAACGTATGATAGGACCTTTTGGTTGGTCCGCCTTCACCCGCAGCTTCGATGGGGGGCAAATCAGCCTGGATAAGGATCTCTTTAATATTACCACTATGGTGTCCCACCCCACAGAGGGAGGTTTTGAGAATGACGGCCACCATCAGATCGATGACGTAGATTTAGTGGCTGTAACCCTGACCTCCAAATACAACAAAGTTATCCCCCACACGGAAAATCGCCTCTTTTATATCTTTTATAATGACGATAGAAAAATGAATAAGGTAGACAACACTCCGGCTGGAAGCGGTCTTAACCGGGGCAATATCGAGATACATACCATGGGACTTCACTGGCTTAGCACCTTAGACCTTGGCCCCGGAGTGGGAGATTTTCTTCTCTGGGGAACCGGGCAGTGGGGAGACTGGGGAGGCTTGACCCACCGGGCCTGGGCCTGGGCAGCCGAGATGGGATACCAGCTCCCAAATATTCCCTGCAAACCCTGGCTTCGCATCGGTTACTTCATGTCATCCGGTGATTCCAATCCCACCGACAGTGATCACGAGACCTTTTTCCAAATCTTACCCACCGCCAGAAAGTATGCCCTTTTCCCCTTTTATAATTTGATGAATAATGAAGATTTCTTCATTCAATTGATACTGAAACCCATCAATAAGGTACTTGTGAGGGCAGATTTTCATTTTCTCCAACTTCACGAAAAGGGTGACAGGTGGTATATGGGGGCAGGTGCGACCAGGGATCGGGAGAACATCTTTGGTTACATTGGCCGTCCCAGCCTTGGTGATACCGACCTGGCAAACGTATTGGACTTAATGGTAGCATACAATCTCAATAAGCATGTTAATCTCAATGCCTACTATGGACGTGCTTGGGGAGATGATGTGATAGAAAACATTTACTTAAGAGATGAAAATGCAAATTTTTTCTATTTTGAGTTAGCTCTCAAGTTTTGACGTTTATTAGAGATAATGATTCTCTAATAATTACTTTCTGCAAATAAACAACAATTACATTTTTAAAACCTTTGCGTATTCCTTCATGAAGCTTTTATAGGAACCATTGTCCTCATAAAAGGGATTGGCTCATTCCCAAAACACCAAGCCCAAGATTGACTAAACAACCAGATAGTGAACAAAGAAAAAATTAGACTGTCGGTAGAAATTCCTGATAAAAATTACTGGAGGCGCCTGGTGAGCTGTCAGGATGCCTGTCCCGTCCACACTGACGCCCGGGGTTACGTTCGCGCTATAGCAGAGGGAAACTATGAACTGGCTTTTCGCATGGCAAGGGGCCCAAACCCACTGGCATCGATCTGTGGACGCGTGTGTCAGGCACCATGTGAAGAAGCCTGTCGTCGCTCAGCCGTAGATGAGCCTATCTCCATACGCGCTCTCAAGCGCTTTACGACAGAACAATATGGAGCTGAGGCAAAAAAGGACAAATCCCTCTCCGTGGCAGAAAGTGTCCGCATGATTACTTCTGCCAATACTGCTCTCGATGAACGCTACCATATTGTAAATGCCCAGGCTGAAGGAAAACTGCCCCGTGCAGAAGGACAAAAAGTTATCATCATCGGTGGTGGCCCTGCAGGCCTTTCCTGCGCTCACGATCTTTCACTCTTTGGCTTTTCTCCCGTCATTTTTGAAATGGAGTCAAAGCCTGCCGGTATGCTCTATACCGGCATTCCAGAATTTCGTTTACCCAGGGAAGTGATAGATGCGGAAATCAGGACAATCGAAAGCCTCGGTGTCAAATTGCGCTGCGGCACAACTGTGGGCAAAGATATCCAGTTTGACAAAATACTTAGAGAATTTTCTGCTGCAGTTATTTCAGTTGGGGCAAAAAACTCC
>JAZFSJ010000398.1:0-7340 GCA_036446115.1 Thermodesulfobacteriota bacterium
TTCTCCCCGTTCTTTCATTTTTTTGATCTCTTCCTGTCGTAAGGCGTTTTTGAACAGTTTCTCGCTTACGGTTAGGGGAAATTCACCCCTGAATTCCACATAACTTGGATCCTTGGGAGCAGCGTAAGAGGGAAATTTTTCCCGGCAAAACCTGATGATCTCCTCAGCGGTAAGCTTTTCCTCACACCCTGGTTTAGGCTTTATATAAATTTTTACTCTCTCACTTCCCGGGGTTTTCGGGTCAGGGATGCCCACGACTGCAGCTATGGCAACATAAGGATGATTAAACAGCTCCTCATCGAGTTCTGTGGAGTAGACTTTAAAGCCGGACACATTAATCATGTCCTTGGTCCGGTCTTCAATATAAAAGTAGCCGTCTTCGTCCATCCGGGCTATATCATTGGTGCAAAGCCAGCCGTCATCTAATCCACTGCCTGGCGTTGGCCAGTAGCCTTTCATTAGCTGAGGTCCGCGGGAGTATATAATGCCGGGCTCACCGAATGGGACCTCCTCTCCAGTATCAGGATCAATCAATTTGACTTCGGTATCAGGGACCGGAAGTCCAAGACTCAATTTTTCCTCTTTCATAAATCCGGTGATTTTTGAAAATGAAGAAATATTCAAATGTGTGAGGGGGCTGGTCTCAGTCAAACCGTAAGACTCTGATATGGGATTGCCCATCTCTTTCTTAACGGCATCGGCAACAATTTTAGGAAGAGGAGCGGCACATGACATCATCATGGTTTGCATCCTCCCCACTTTGCTGTTTGCCATCCGGAAATATTGGGTGGGAACGCAGGCAACCAGGAAAGGACGATGCTCCTGCATGGTTTTTACCAGGGTATCGTTATCTCTGGGATCTGGAACCAGGATAATGCGAAGGCCCCAGTAAAGAGCAAATTCTACCACCCAGTGGCCATAGGCATGGAACAGAGGAACCGGGATGAAGATGGAAGTCTTTCCCCTGATGCCAGGTTCCAGCGGTGTCAACATCCAGGGAAGTCCCTGCTTTAAATTAGCCGTCCGGTTGAAGTGAGTCAGCATAACACCTTTGGGTCGGCCGGTAGACCCGCCGGTAAAACAGAGAAAGGCGAGATCCTCTTTGGGGTCGATTGCAACCTCCGGTGGATTGGGTTCATGTTCATCCAGTAGTCTCCTTAATTGAATTGCCCCCGGGATTTCTTTTAGTTCCGGGGGATTCGCACCGTAATCTTCCCAGGAGGTAACAATGATATTCTTTAGTTTGGTTTTATCTTTGATAGCATTAATTCTGGGGAGATTGTCTTCAAGACAAATGACCGTTTCTGCCTCCGGGCTTCCGATCTCATGTTCCAGGTCCCGCTCTTTGTGCAGTATACTGCAGGGGATATGGGTTGCACCGGCCCTTAATATTCCCATATCGGCAATGATGAATTGCAGGCAATTGGGGATTACCGTTGCTACCATGTCTCCTTTCTTAACCCCCAGGGCTGCCAGGGCGGTTGCCAATCTGTCCACATATTCCTTTAGCTTGCTGTATCTGGTTTCCTTCCCGAATGCGAGACAGGCGGGGCGGTCGGGAAATTTCTCAGCCGAATCATAGAGAATTTGATAGAGCGGGATTTCAGGGTAGGGTTCCAGCGTTTTTTTCAGTGGGTAGGGCCCGAATTTATAACTTTTAAGCCAGGGTTTATCAGCATAGGTCATTTTGTTGGTTTCACTCATATGTTACTAATTCTCCTTTTTGAATTACGAGATTTACTGCTCACGGGGTAAATCTGTGAATTTACCCCGTGAAATAATAACAGATTATCTACTATAGATAACAAAGGAAGTTATTTTGTTGAGTTTTGCCCAGCAAACATTTTCTCTGTATTTCACAGGGTTTACCCCGTGAAATGGTTTTACTTTATCTTGGTGGAATTAGCTGTATTCCACAAGGTAAGTATTTCACTGGGGCGAGTCTGCGTCATAATTTATCCCCATAGATCAGGAATGACATTTTCTAACCCCAATTCCTTGAGTTTCTCAGGGGAGGGTTTGCCGGTTTCTTTGTCCCATCCTCTCACTTCATAGTAGTGATCTAAAAGCATGTCTAATTGATTGATCACATGGCCTTTAGCAGGGCCATCTGGCATGGGTTCTTCTGTTAAGCGCTTAGGAAGGGTGTCATCGGCTCTGGAAAATCCTTCCCTCATATTAAATGCCCTGGAGAGGTTAACAATCCTCTCACCGGTCTTACGGAAGTCATCTATGTTGAATTCCCAGCCGATTACGTTTGCGATCAAATCAACCCACTCTTTTGCGTCCAGCATCAACCCCATAAATTTACAGGTTCCGGTTGCATCAAACATGGTCAAGGCATTTTCAAGATCGTTGAGCACCTTGGCATCTTTTGGTTTTGGTACAAACACATCATCGATTTTGCTATCCTCAACGACGAGAAAGGGCGTATCGATAAAGGTTGGTCCCTGGATATAGCCTGTCATGTGATCTCCTCCCCGACTGGCTACCGCATAGCCAAGACCGGTGATCTTAGCGGCCCGGGAGTCGTAGGCAGGTAGTTCTAACCCTTTCACCTGCATGGCAAATTTTTCTGATCCCTTGCCCAGTTTCTCAGAGACTCTCTTTGTCCCCTCACCCAATAAATCTCCGATCCCTTCTCTTTTCCCTATTTTCTCCGTGAGTTCAACAAGGATATCAGGGTCCCCAAATTTGATTTCAAGACCTCCGGTATCCTCTTTAGTCAGGATGCCTTTCTCATAGCATTCCATGGCGAAAGCAATCACACTTCCGGTGGAGATGGTATCGATGCCGTATTCATTACAGAGAAAGTTGGCCATGGTGATGGCGTTGAGATCATCTACGTCGGTTGCAGATCCCAGAAGTACTACAGACTCAAATTCTGGTCCTTCTCCTTCTTTACCCGCCCATTTACCGGTTTTGATTTTAGATACTCTCCCACAGGCTATAGGACAGGCAAAACAGGCTACTCTGTCTTTGAGTACGTTCTCGGTCAGTGCCGGCCCATTTATTTTGTCTTCATGCTCAAACATTCCAAGTTGCCAGTTTCTGGTAGGAAGGCCGCCCCGGACATTCACCATATCCAAAAGGAGATTTGTTCCGTGGGTTTCAAGGCCTACTTTTAGCATGGAATCTCGAATGAGGTCATATTGTTTTTTTGCCACTTTCTTGAATTGATCCGGCTTGGCGATCGAAATTTTCTTCGTCCCTCTTGCGGCAATGGCCTTTAGCCTCTTTGACCCCATCACCGCCCCCAGACCGCACCTTCCTGCCGCTCGATGAATGTCGTTCATCACGCAGGCAAGTCTCACCAGTTTCTCGCCGGCAGGCCCGATACAGGCGACCTTAAACTGGTCTCCCAGCTCTTTTTGAATTAGTTCTGTAGTTTCCGGGGTTTTTTGACCCCAGAGGTGGCTGGCATCTTTAAGCTCGGCCTTCCCGTCTTCACAGACAAGATACACCGGTTTTGGAGAGATTCCCTGAAAAATGACCCCGTCGTAACCCGTTCTCTTGAATTCAGGTGCCCAGAATCCCCCCGAGTTAGACTGAGCCCAGGTTCCAGTCAGGGGAGATTTGCTCACTACACTATATCTTCCGGCGCTGGGACAAGGGGTCCCGGTTAAGGGACCGGTCATAAAAATAAGTTCATTGTCCGGGCCTAAGGGGTCTGCTCCTTTTTTAACTTCATCATAAAGATATTTGGTTGCTAATCCGCCACCTCCCAGGAACATCTTGGCTGAGCTTTCTGGAATCTCTTCTTCAGAAATCGTAGAATCTGTCAAATTGACTCTTAGAATTTTTCCCATGAAACCATGCATTTTATACCTCCTTCTCTGGGTGTAAGTGGTTTATCTGTCTATCTTGTTTAAGGTGAAGATTGTATTTTGTCAAGAGTTTTTTAAGGGTTTTATTGTATGCAAATTTCTTTTTACCCCGTTAGAAAGAAAATCCTACTACTTATGATTGATGCGCCCGAATGACTAGTGTCTGACCGAAAACATGCTTTCGTCTTTTAGAGCTTAAGGTTCCGTCTATACTTTCTCACGGGGTTCGCTAAAAAAGCAATAAGTTGCTTGAAAAATATATACGTTAGTGCTAGAAAACTACCTTGGCGTGAAAAAAATAGATTGGTACAGTAACGATAGAAGGTTTAATGAATCCTCTTTTCCACTGCAAACTCTTGAATGCTCCTTTTGGAGACCCAGTTTTATTCATAGAGATTCTGCATGAGAGGCAGGCCCTTCTTTTTGACCTGGGGGATATAAGCTCGCTTGGTGAAGCAAAGATTTTGAAGCTGTCCCATGTGTTTATTTCTCACGCCCACATGGATCACTTCTATGGTTTCGATCACTTGCTTCGAATTGTATTGGGCCGGGATAAAAATATAACTCTCTATGGTCCTCCGGGAATAATCTCCAATGTTGCAGGCAAGTTGTCCGGCTATACCTGGAATCTGGTAAAGGATTATCCCCTTCGTTTGAGGGTTTGTGAGGTTAATCATAAGTCCGTTCGATCTGTTTGTTTTATCTGTTCTGAGCAATTTCAATGTGAAGAAGAAGAGGAAGTTCCCTTTGAATATGTGTTGGAAGAAAACCCTCACTTTAAGATAGAGTCGGTTTATTTGGATCACAGGATACCGTGCCTGGCCTTTTCGCTGGTAGAGCGTTTCCACATCAATATAAATAAGGATAATTTGATTAAGTTGGGATTTTCGGTGGGACCATGGTTGAGGGATCTCAAAGAATATATCTGGGAAGATAAGCCGGAGGATACGATGATGGAAATACCGGTAGAAGGAGGGAAGGTGCGGAAGTTAGCACTGGGTGACTTAAAAAAAGAGATTGTGAGAATTACACCGGGGCAGAGGATTGTCTATGTAGCCGACTGTTGTTATACCCAGAAAAATGTGGAGAAAATAGTAAGACTGGCTCAAGGTGCGGATCTTTTCTTCTGTGAGGCAGCTTTTTTAGAAAAAGACAGAGATAAGGCCAGGGCAAAAGATCATTTAACCGCCCAACAGGCGGGCACCATTGCTCGCAAGGCAGGGGTTAAGGTACTCAGTGTCTTTCATTTTTCCCCTCGTTATGAAGACTGCCCTGAAACCCTGGAACAGGAGGCACAACTGGCGTTTAAGGGAAAGTAGTCGGGTAATTTCTTGGACACGGATAAACGCAGATTATAGGGATTATATCTTCGTTGTTGGTGGATTGGTTGTGTAGTGAGTTTGTGAAAAAAACAACTTAACTACTCAACAGCTGAATTGCTGAACTAACAATTTTAGATCTGTGGGTATCAGCGAAAATCTGCGTCCTAATTTAAACATTATTGTTAAGGAGGATTCAAGATGAAAGTAGGAGAAAAGATTAAATTCAACTTTGCAAATGATGAAAAGGAAGGTGTGATAGAAAGGCTTACAGACAAAAAGGTTTATCTCCGGGTTGATTTCCCGCGCCATAAGAATAAACTGGTTATACGTAAGATAACGGCTCTCGAAGCTGACGTGGAGAGTAATAAGAAGAAAAAGAAAGAGAAAGGGAAGAAGGAGAAGAAAGAGAAGAAATAACCGGTAATATGTTAAGCGGGGTATAACCGATGCTTAAGAAATCTATTATTATTTCTCTGCTCTGCCTTTTATCTCTGTATAACTCCAGCCTGGGATTTCCTGCAAAAGATGTTCAAGTCATCACAGATAGAGAATATTTTGGAGTCGTGCGTGACAATATCCAAAAGGCACAATCATCTATCAATGTAATGATGTTTGAGGCGAGCTATTACGAAAAATACAAGGACAGCCCCAGCAATGTTTTAATCAGGGAACTGATAGCGGCCAAGAAAAGAGGGGTGAGTGTAAAGGTTATCCTGGAGAGAAGAAAGGGAAAAGAGAGAGCAACGTTAAGAAATATAGAAACGGGTAATGTGCTGACTAAGGGTGGGGTAGCGGTAGCATATGATCCCTTAGCTATTACTACCCACACCAAGCTGCTTATAATTGATGGTAAAATAAGCATTGTAGGAAGTACCAATTGGACATACAATGCCCTTGATAAGAATCACGAGGTCTCTGTTTTAATTCAATCGTCGGAGGTTGCAAGTAACCTTCAAGATTATTTTCAAAGCGTCTGGAAGAGCTGTAGTAAGAGTAAGTGTGCAGATACAGGATGTGTAATGATGTTTTGGATTTTGGCCCGCCCTGGTGCGACCTATTCAAATTTTGTTTTTTTGCTGTAGTAACACTTTGGGGTTGATTTTCGGTATCTACGAAAACCCGGTCTGGGCCAGGGATCTCGGATTTTTAATTCCGCATTCTGTAATCCGGATTCCGCATTTGTTTCATCCAGTATCTAGGACCAATTATCCAGTATCATGTTTTTTAGGGGAGCAAAGGGAGTGACTGTTCAATTTGATCTCTTTGATGACACTCAAAACACTATCCTGGGTGCCAAGGGCTATCAGCAATTCAGTAATTCTCTGAAAGATTCTCACTGTGAGAAGTGTGAATTACATAAGGGGAGAAGAAATATAGTGGTTGATAGAGGTAACCCCTCATCGAAGATTATGGTCATTGGTGAAGCTCCGGGGGAAAATGAAGATGTGATGGGGAAAGCGTTCGTTGGTAGAGCAGGTAAAATGTTAGATGATATTATGAAGTCCATTTCGCTTGAGACTGACAGGGATATGTTAATTGCAAATATTGTTAAGTGTAAGCCTCCGGGAAATCGTGCACCTTTGCGTGAAGAGGTGAGTGCTTGTGTACCCTATTTACATAAGCAGATTGAACTCATTCGACCCAGGGTTATAGTACTCCTGGGAGCGGTAGCGCTGAAACACATGGTTCCTGAAAAAAAAGGTTTCTCTATGGAAAATGAGGCAGGCAAATTCTTTGACTCTGATGATTATCCCGGGGCGCAATTTATGGTACTCTATCACCCGGCTTACCTTCTCTATGATCCTCGAAAGAAGAAGGTCATGTGGGAACATGTGAAGAAACTGGATACCTTCTTAAAAGACAAAGTCTTTTCCTAGATTCTTTTTATGCAGGATATGAAGTGCAAACTGGTGGAAACGGAAGAAGAGTTAGAAAAGGCTTATCGTATAAGACATGAGATTTTTGTGAAGGAACAGAAGCTTTTTGTTGATTCAGATAGGGATGAATATGATACCAATGCGATTAATATTATTGCCCTTCTCCGTGATGAGGTGGTAGGGACGGTAAGAGTTTATGAAAAGGAAAAGGATGTGTGGTTTGGAAGCAGGCTGGCAGTGCTTGAGCCTTATAGAGGAAGGGTAGGTAAAGTTTTGATAGAAAAAGCCGTAGAAACCGTCAGGGAAAAGCAGGC
>JAZFSJ010000399.1:0-6344 GCA_036446115.1 Thermodesulfobacteriota bacterium
AATAGATATGTTGAGGAACAAAATTGTGAAACAAGCGTTATAGCAAGGATTTGAAAGCTTTTAAGCTTTCCGGAGTTTAATATAATTATATATTATACATGACTCTCAGCTTCGCCTTAGAGTCATGGACCGGTCAAGCTGCAGTAGATGGCTACTGCAAATTCTGGGATAATATACCGATACTACGTATCCTATGGAGCCGCTGAACCTTTTATGTCCTAAATTCTTGAAGCCTTTTGTACACCTCCTCCATTTTTGTCAACTGTGTCTTTAGATTGAAATCCTCACTCATTCTCTTTCGCGCAGCCAATCCAATCTTTTCCCTCAAAGTGGCATCATCGACCAACCTAATGATCGCGTCAGCCAAATTCTCCGGTGTATCCTCTACTACCAATCCACTCACTCCATCTTCTACAATTTCCGGAAGTATTCCCCTTTTTGCCACAATGACCGATTCCCCCATAGCCATGGCTTCCCTCACCGCACGGCAACTTCCGTCACTTCCAGGCACTAGAAACACCTTTATATCCAAGGCAGCAAGTATGCTGGGATAATCCTCTAAACGATACCCGGTGAAAATGACATGGTCTTTAATTCCCAGGTTTTCTACCGGCTTAATGGCAACCTCTTCTATGTGCGTTCCCCTTCCAATAATAAGAACCTTGAGATTAGGAATTTTTTTGAGCGTATAGACAATAGCATTCAGAAAGACCTCAAAACGACGCTGAGGCTGTACCCTGGCTACAATACCCACTACCGGATCAGTTGGACTTATTCTATGCTTTTCACGCACCTTATTCCCTTTAATATTCTGGTTGAAACGATTGCAATCAACCCCAGGACAGATTTTCCATATTTTATCTGACGGAAAACCAAATCTTTTCTCCATCTCAACTTTAGAAGATTCTGAAACGACTATCAACCCATCAGTAAAGTTTGATAAGAGTATTTTATTTTTTACACTGTATGGCAACCCTTCTCCATCATAGACTGTGCGAACTATTAAAATCCTTTTTGACGCACGTCTCGCAGCAACTCCAGCGATAATATGGTCATTAAACAGATGGGTGTGTATAAGCTCACACTTTTCTCTTCTAATAAATCTCGTTAACCTCCTTACATCGACTACATCATGCCAAATATTGAAATGTTTATTAAGATATAATTTCTGCATTATTTTTAAGCCAGCCTCCTTTGCCCGTTTCTCAATTGAATCCTCCACTGTTACGGGAGGCCTGCCACAGGCAAAGGTAATATCATGGCCCTTCTTATTAAGATGAGTTGCCAGATTAAGGGCATGCTCTGAGGGACCAGTCCATTTCCAATTACTATATAGATGGAGAATTCTCATGTGTAATCTTTATCTAATGAATATTTTTTGCTGGAGGGGGAAAAAATATACCATATGGCTGGGTAATCTTCTTCCTGCTAATCTTAAGGATTTTATGATAGTACTTCTTTTTTTGTTTCATCACTAAAGTCCCTCTAGCGTATGCTCTAAAGAACTTCAGGCGGTCAGAAGGAGTGACACAACCAGCTACTGATGCATTGATCTGGGCTAGATTGTTTGATCTTTGACCAAAGGAAAGACATTGCTTAAAAGCAACTCTATCCAGATCAATAAAATAGAACTGCCATCCATCATCATTTTTTTCTTTAACTAAAATATTGTTTGATTTTAGGTCTGCATGGTAAATGCCCCTATCATGGAGATCTCTCAGCTTTTCAGCAAACTCTTCAAGAAATCTTCCTTTCTTTCTCATCTCTTCTTTTGATAAGACTCCTTTAAAATTTTTAAGCACATAGTCGTTGAGTTCCAAGGCTTGGTCGATATACTCAGTAAGAAGTATGTTCTGTTTGGGAAAGCCAATCATTTTCTTTTCGATGAAGGCCAAAGATAAAGGGGTCTCAATACCCCTCACCTTTAATCCTCGAGAAGCAATCCAGTATTTTTTAGCCCTCGATTTGCAAAAGTTATAACGTAACGCGCTTAACAAGTATGTAAACGTTGACTCCTTTACCAGCACTTTTAATTCTTTCCCATTTTGTATGCCGGCAATCATTGCAACGGTCTCTTTGGGAGTTTTTTTCAACACCTTAAGATTTCCGGTGTCTAAAGCAACGCGATATGCTTTGATGATTTCATTCAAGAATTCCTTCGTATAACATTTATTATGATAGAGCGAATGCGTGAAATCCTTTTGTACTGCGAACTCACTACTGTTGACCACACATCTTTTTGTCCTGCTCTTTAAATGTGTCCTCCATAATTTTTCTGCTTTTACTTCTATGCGATAAGCATTAAACTTGAAATTATTAGAAAAAAGATTGCATCCTTTTGCATATTCTCGCAGGAACCTCACCTGATCAGCTCGTGAGGCAGTAATGGAATTTTTAAGCTGGGCTAAATCCCTAATGCGCATCCATAATGGTATTTTTTTCATATGCCAGACCTTATGAAAATCAACGGGATATAACTCAGGCTCACCACCATCACTTTTCACAACCATAATATTTCCGGCATGAAGATCGCGATAGAAAAATCCTTCAGCGTGTATTTTCTGAACCAGCTGGGCCAACTTTTTAATGAGTATCTTCTTTTGTATTAAAACATCCGGTGTCTTCCCAGTTCTCAGGCACTGCTCAACATAACTACGCAAAGGCCTCGCATCAACAAAAGCTTTGGTAACAAGATAACTATCCAGCAAAAAATTAAACCTCCTCTTTTCACCTTTTGCCAGCGGAAGTGCAACCGGAATCCCCTCCTTAAGAAACCTGTTCATATTTTTCCACTCAGATGCCGCCTTAGAGGTAAAAAAGAAATATTTAAAAATATCCTTTAGACCACGGCATTTGTATCTCTTAAGAAAGATGACCTCCCCACTCTCCTGCAAGTGCACAAACATACTAATTCTTACATTATTTTCTCCTATCACACGACATTCAGGATAAGAAGCCGCATCCCTCGCCTTTTCCACCAGATTTCCTGAGATGGCAGAAGAGTAATCATCCAATACAATCCAGTCTATTTCATTTTTGCGTATTTTATGATAGAGCCTTGTTCTATTCATAAGGTTTAGTGGACTTATCTCTCTTTTTATTACTAATAGTTCACCACATAGAAATCAAAGATCGTTAAGAATACAAAATAAATGACTAGTATGCTTTTATCATGAATAAACTGTTATGGTATTAACAAAATTATCCTTTGCACACTCAGCGCTTTTTGCGGTTAATTGAACTTTTATTCTTTTGCAATTCCCAGAGCTTAGCGTATTTAAAAAAAACGTAGAAAGACGAGGTGACAGCAATAATAAATCCTGGAAAGCCATCTCTAAATCCTTGTTTTATGAAATACATTTCAATAAATCTAAAGGGTGATCTAAAAAGGAGCTTTAAAAGGCTGAACCTTTTTCCTTCCCGTTCTAAAACATCAGCAGTGATAGCGGAAAAGTTATCCACAGTTTTCAACTGGTAGGATAGGTCCTTATAAACAAAATGCAAAATCTCACCTTTAAGACGTGTACTAGTCCCATTGAGTATAACCTTATCATGAGGGTCCTGCCCTCCCCATCTTCCTTGTGATTTTTTAAATAACCTCAGTTTGTAATCAGGGTACCATCCCCCATGATTGATCCATCTTCCCAAATAGTAGGAACGCCGGGGAAAGGAATAACCATCAAAGCTTCCAGCATCTGTCGTTAATCGATGCTCTATTTCCGCCTTTAGTTCTGGTGAGACACGTTCATCGGCATCTAAACATAAAACCCACTCATTAGTAGCATACTTAAGAGCACTGTTTTTCTGCTTCACATGTCCCTGCCACTCTATTTGAAAAACTTTATCCGTATATTCACGACACACATCAACAGTACGATCCTTGCTCAAAGAATCAACCACAACAATTTCTTCTACCCATTTAACGGATTCCAGACAATCACGAATATTTTCCTCTTCATTAAAGGTAATAATGCATGCTGAAATCTTTGGTCTTTCCATAGCACCTTCCTTATAAAGGCTATACATTCCTTCTTCTTTCAATCGTGGGAAGGTCCAGTTGTTCCATTGCCACTTTTTCTACCTCATCCACGCTGATAAGGTCCATGCATCGGTGATCTTCTGGACAAACCCTTTTTAAACAGGGGCTACACGAAATCCCCTTTCTTATAATGCGGTGTCTACAGCCCAGTGGTGAGGTAGTTACATGATCGGTCGAACCAAATATTGCCACCAGAGGAACCCCCACCGCAGCAGCAACATGCATGGGGCCCGTATCATTGGTAATAACTAGCTGACATTTTTCCATCAGCGCCGCGAGGTGCAGAAGATCCTCTCCCACTGCTTTAATAATTCGCCCATTAAGATTGGAGGCAATATGGTCAATTAAGACGGCATTATCTCTTCCACCAATTAAAATTATCGTGGCATTCGTTCTTTTGATAAGTCTGCGTGCCAGTTCCAGGTACCTTTCGGCAAACCAGCACTTGGCAATCCCGTAAGTCGAACCCGGGTTGATACCTATCAATAATGCTCCTTCATCAATTCCCGCATCCTCTAAAAACCTGTGTGCCCACCCCTTCTCTTCTCTCCCCAAAAACAAGTTTGGCAACTCATATGGCTGTGCAACTCCTAACGATTGTACCAGGTGATAATAATACTCTACCTGATGACAGTTCAACACCTTTTCTTTTTCTTTCAGCCTGTGAGTCAAAAGCATTCCTCGCTGGCAAGCATTGTATCCAATACGATAAGGAATCCGCGCAAGATATGGAATCAAGGCTGACCTGAAAGAACGAGGTAAAATTACAGCTAAGTCAAACTGTTTTTGTCTTATACTTTTTACCAGTACTCTTTCTTCAAGAAAGAGATTAAAACCCCTTGCTATAGGATATGGGATCACTTCATCTACAAAAGCACATCGCCCGAATAGCGATGATAAATGGGGATACAGCAAAACAGCAATATATGCATCGGGGAAGACAGACCGTATTCCTTTTATGCTAGGAAGAGTGATAACAGTATCACCAATCCAGTTCACACCTCTTACAAGTACCTTTCTGATATCTTTATACGGAAGAGCTAGCTTCATCTTTATAAAATCATCATTAGCATAAACCAGACAACTATACCACTTCGAGTTTTAAAAGTTTACAGACAGCATCAAACACCTCATCGGGTTTGACCATGTCCATACACTCTCTACTTTGACAATTTCTTTTCCTACAGGGGTTGCAGGGTAAATCCTTTCTGAGTACAACGTGCGGATTTTTCTCATAAGGTGCATTAACTACCGGATCTGTGGCCCCATAGATTACTGCTACCGGTGTTTTAACAAAGGACGCAATATGCATGGGGCCACTATCACTTCCCAAAAAGAGGTCACATCTGCGGAATATCTCAGCAAGTTGTCTCAAACGTTCCGTCTTGCACGCAATAATTGACTCATTTTTCATTTTCTCCACAACTGCCTCAGCACAATCTAACTCTCCCGGCCCCCATGTCCAGATAATTTTAGCACCCAACCTCTCTATCAGTTTATCAGCGACGGCAGCATAGTATGAAATATTCCATCGTTTATATGATGTATTTTGACTGGTACCAGGATGAATGGCAATTAATGGAGTATGGCTCTCTATGCCTTTTTCTTTAAAAAATATATCTATATATTCCCTGTCTTCATCGGTTATGGGTATAATTGGCTCCTGTCTATCATCATGGATATCAAGAAAACTAATAAATTTGAGGTTCCTTTTTATTCTACTAATTGCATCCGTCTCAAGAGTTATATGGTGATTATTAAATAGATAGTTGAATTCTTTAGAGTAGTGGCGGCTGAAACCTACCCGCATAGGTGCACCACTTAGAAAGCTTAATAGGCCACTTTTTAGAATGCCATGAAAATCAAGCACTAAATCAAAATGCTCTCCTCTCACTCCCTTCAGAAAGTCGAGTATCTCTCTTGAAGAACGCTGGAAATTATGTAAACCAAAAAATCCTTCACTCCACCTTTTTCTCTTAAAAACAAAAAGGTGATCCAAATCAGGATGTTTCTCCAAGAGATCCTGAGCGTTTTCTTCTACTACCCACGCTATATATGCCGAAGGGAACCTATGTCTCAAAGCACTTAATGCAGGTAGTGTCCTCACTACATCTCCGATGGCACTTAATCGAATAATGAGGATTTTTCGAGGAACAATGTTCATGGCGTTTTTATTATCACATAATTTCAGTGAATTATCATCACATCTTTTTTCACTTTTTATTATACCAGTAGATTCCTTTTTTCAAGACAAATCTCTTTCATTCACCCTTTCCCAACATTTATCTTAAGCAAACTACCATCC
>JAZFSJ010000400.1:0-4565 GCA_036446115.1 Thermodesulfobacteriota bacterium
CGCGGGGCATCCCGGAGTTTAAATTTGATTATTTATGAATCGGCACCTGCCGGTAAACTACCACTCATGAAACGGGTGGCTTTGTTCTACGGTCAAAGGCCGTTAAACAAAGGAAGCACGAAAGTGCTAATGTTTCCTTTTGCGCCCTTGTGCAAAGTGCTGGGTTTCCAAGCAAAACAATGAATGCTCAACTCCCACCAGGGGGAATCACTCTAACACCTTATAATTACTCAACTACAAAAAACTAATAATAAATTTCTAGTGCACTTTTTACTGAATTTAGAGTATATAAAAATAAGTTTGACAGTGAGGCATTTTATATATAACCTTCACCAAATCAACTAAAGAGAGTAGAATTAAAAAATGGGCTTTTTTCAACCTACCATAAACCGTCTTGATACAGATATTCTCATTATAGGTGGTGGTGCTGCAGGCTGTGCGGCCGCTGTTGAAGCACGCGAGCATAATCCCCAGGCCAGGATTATCATCATGGAAAAGGCGCAAATTGAGCGCTCCGGCTGCCTGGCATCTGGCATTAATGCTATCAATGCCTATATCACGGAAAAGCAAACACCAAAGTCCTATCTGGAATACGTAAAAAATGATTCCCACGGTCTTATAAGGGACGACCTTGTCTATTCCATAGCCTGCGGGGTAAATCAGGCTACTGCCCGGGTAGAATCCTGGGGGCTACCGATTATGCGGATAAATGGTACGCCCCTTCAAAAAGGACCCCGCAGTATCCTCATCAAAGGGGAAAGCATAAAACCTATCCTTGCCAGTAAGGTAAAGGGTTCTCAAATCACTGTCTTGAACCGAGTTACCGCTACCAACTATATATTCCAGCGGGGAAGAGTGGCAGGTGCCTATGGTTTCAATATTCATAACGGACAATGCTATGCGATCAGCGCCAAAGGAGTAATCATAGCAACAGGAGGCGCAAGCGGTATCTATCGAACCAATAACACGGGTGAAATTGCCCATCGCATGTGGTACAGCCCTTTTAACACCGGTGCGGGATATGCTATGGGTATCAGGGCTGGAGCAGAGATGACCAGTTTTGAGATGCGTTTTATACCCACGCGCATCAAAGACTCGGCAACACCAACTGGTGTACTGGCTCAAACCTTTAAGATGCCCCAGGTGAATATTTTAGGTGAACAATTCCTTAATAAACGTTACGGTTTTAATAATAAAAAGAGGGCTACTACCTGTGAAAGACTAAACTGCATGCTCAGAGAAATAAAGGAAGGACGTGGCCCCATCTCTTTTGTCCTGGATCATCTCACCCCGGGACAAATAAATAACTTGAAGATCTCCTTACTCGATATGTCACCCGCTTTTCTTCTTCAATGGACAGCCAACGAAATTGACTCCTATCGAGGAGGAATCGAAATATCAACCAGCGGCCCCTATATCGTTGGCGGTCACACCCAGAGTGGCTACTGGATCGATCGAGAGAGGAGGACAACCTTGCCCGGCTTATATGCGGCAGGGGACGTTGCAGGGGGTGCTCCCAAAAAATACGTGAGCGGGTGCTGGGTTGAGGGTTTCATTGCGGCTAAAACCTGTTTGGCAGAAATCAAGTCGAGAAAGACAAGAAAGATAAACGAGAAGGAGCTTAAAAAGGAGGCGGAGCGTATCTACAAACCTCTTTACCTCTATAAAAACAGAAAAGACGGCCTCTTCCCTCACACAATGGAAATCAAACTACAAAAACTGATGGATGAATATGCAGGCGGGATTTCTACCTTCTATGAACTCCATGAACGAAGACTGCAAATCGCCCAAAGACAATTAGAGGGACTTAAAGAAGATGCGGGACAGCTTCTGGCCCGAGATTTCCATGAATTGAATTTATGCCACGAAGTATCCGAGAGACTTGAGGTAGCAGAAGTGTTGATAACCCACCTCCTCGCCAGGAAAGAAACCCGATGGCCTGGGTACCAGACCCGTATCGATTACCCCGAAAAGAATGATAAACACTGGCTTTACTTTCTCAACTCTTTTCGTGATCCCAAATCAGGAGAAATCCGTATCACAAAAAGAAACTATAACCCAAATGAGTTATTGAAAGGATTTTAAAATACTAATAACCATTCACTGCAGAGAACACAGGAAAAAAAATTACTTAGAGATTAAGCATTATAAGAAAATAAAGTAGTTATTTTTGAAGATTTCTCTGCGAACTCTGTGGTGAATAAAGAGGGAAAAGGACAATGTCTATTAGAATTGATAAAAAAATGTGTACCGGTTGTGGGCCGAGCAAACAACCACCTTGTATGATGATTTGTCCAGGTGATTTAATTTACAAAGATTTTTCCATAAGAAAGGCAGTGCTAAGATGCAAGGCAGACTGTTGGGATTGTTACTGCTGTGTTAAAGTGTGTCCGGAAGAGGCTATTGAGGTAGTTCTTTCCTATGAAATTAGCAATCGAGGCGCCTCCCTTAAACCCCACACGATCGAAAACGACACTATCGAATGGGTACTTCAAGACAAAGAGGGAAAGGTAACTTCTTATAAACAATCAACAAGATACCTACCGCTTGAGGCTGATGCAGCCGATGAAAAGTTCACCGAAATAGGTGAAGGAATTTAACGTATCGCCGCAACGGTGTTGCAATAATGAATGAAAAAACCTGCAAAGGAGTAAAAAGGAATGCCCAAAGACAGAGCAGATAATATACTTGAGCTTATAGGATCTACCCCTACAGTTAAGTTGAACCGCATGGTTGATGACACCATGGCTGACATTTATGCCAAACTTGAGTCTTTTAATCCCGGGGGAAGCATTAAGGATAGAATCTGTTTAAGTATGATTGAAGATGCTGAAAAAAACGGGATGCTTAAACCAGGGGCAACCATTATAGAACCCACCAGTGGCAATACGGGTATTGGCCTGGCTATGGTGGCTGCCGTTAAAGGGTATAAACTTATTCTCGCCATGCCTGACACCATGAGCATGGAGCGCGTCTATATCTTAGAAAGCTACGGAGCTGAAGTGGTACTCACTCCTGGTGCAGAAGGGATGATGGGTGCCGTAAAAAAGGCAGAAGAGCTGGTTCAACAAATACCGGAAAGCTTCATTCCTCATCAATTTAATAACCCCGCTAATCCGAAAATTCACCGAAAAACCACAGCAAAGGAAATCCTAAAGGCTATGGGTGGGAAGATAGATGCCCTGGTGTCGGGAGTGGGTACTGGTGGTACCATCACCGGAGTGGGTGAAGTTTTAAAGAACAAATATCCTCAGATTAAAATCATTGCGGTAGAACCGGCTGATTCTCCCGTCATCTCCGGAGGAGAAGCAGCTCCCCATAGAATCCAGGGGATAGGCGCGGGTTTCATACCTCAGGTTTTGAATCTGGATATTATCGACAGGGTAATCACGGTCACGGATGAAAATGCCTATTTTATAACTAAGAGGTTAGCAAAAGAAGAAGGGCTCTTCATGGGAATCTCCGCCGGTGCAGCAGCCTACGCGGCGCTCATTATTGCTCAGGAACTGGGAGCAGGAAAGACCGTAGTGGTTATTCTCCCTGACACCGGGGAACGATACTTTAGTGCCCTGCAACACTTTAATGAATAACAGGAGGGAGAAATGGAAAAGGAGAACATTGATAGCAGTCTAAATCTGAAAGGGGTGTTATGTCCCATTAATTTTGTTAAAACAAAGATAAAACTAGAAGAGATGCAGCATGGGCAGATTCTAGAGGTCATCATAGATGATGGAGAATCCATGAAAAATGTGCCTCGCTCACTTAAAGAAGAAGGGCACAAGATTATAAAAGTCGAACAACTTCCCGATAATAGTTTTAGTCTCTTAATAAAAAAAGGGGGTGGTACCAACGGTAGATAAATTCCTGGAAGATAAACGGAATAAAGTGAACATAGATACAACAGTTGAAGGAAAAACAGGGAAGATAGATTTCAACACTTTAAAGTCAGGCGGTTTGATTAAACAAAGACAGAAGGATATGTTTACCGTCCGCCTGCGCTGTCCTGGAGGGAGAGTTCCTCTTTCCAAGTTAGAAAAGGTTGTAGAAGTAGCAAAAAAATATGCGGGTGACTACGTCCATCTATCCTTCAGACAATCTATTGAATTGCCCTATGTAAATTATACACATTTTAAGAAAATCTATGAGGAACTTGCTGAAAGAGACCAAAAAGTAGCTTCATGTGGATCGCGTGTCAGGGTCCCCACAGCCTGTTCAGGTTGCGAATACAATCCCAATGGGCTGATGGATACGCAAAAGATGGTAAGGCTTGTAGACGAACAGTTTTTTGGCCAAGAGCTGCCACACAAATTTAAGATATCGTTCTCGGGTTGTCCTATAGATTGTGCAAGAACAAACGAGAATGATTTAGGTTTCCAGGGGGCGGTAAAGCCCGACTGGAATGAAGAAATCTGTACTGGTTGTCGCATATGTTCAAAGGCCTGTAGCGAAGGGGCCATTGAGAGTGATGCAGATACCGGTAAGCCTATTTACAATCCTGAACCATGCTTATACTGTGGAGATTGTATTCGGTCCTGCCCCACAGATAGCTGGCAGGAAAAGATTAA
>JAZFSJ010000401.1:0-3538 GCA_036446115.1 Thermodesulfobacteriota bacterium
CAAACAAAACAGATTACACTACCTTCCTTGTTAAACGAAAGGGGGCACACATGGAGTTTACCTATTTAGGACAGTTTTTTCAATTTTTACAAATGACTATGAGCCAAGGGAAGATTTGACCCCTTTCCGAAGTGTTAAAAATTTCGTCCTTCTGATTGGTGCTCCTCATGGTAGTAGTGTTGGATTTTAGTGGGCAGAGGGAAGACACAATATATTGATGCACTAAAACAAAAGGCAGAGTCAAAACCCTGCCTTTCAATGTGTGCCGAATCTGTTCCACATCTTACCTAATCAATGGCAAAATCCCTTCAATTATTTCTTTGATCTCTCTTTTAAACTTTTCATTCCCTTCCATTGTCCTAACTATGACAGGGCTCCACTGGTAGTATAGCTCTATGATTTCCTGTCCAACAGGTGATTGACTCAGCACCTCATCACGAAAATCTCTTAATAGCTCAACTTCCTCAGAATGCTCACCGTAGATCTCCTTTGCCACACAGGGATTAGGTGCTCCATAGATTGTACCCCTGATGTCCCCGATACCCGGCAGCATCTGAGTCATGGCCCAGTCTCCCACAGTGGGCCCGGATGATCCCATCACTTCACCTGGGAGAACATCATAATCATCCGGTGCATTAAATTCCCACCATGCAATGAGAAACCTGTCCCTACGGGGGCTGTAAACCATTGTTGGTTGTGATTGGTCGCCTTCTCCTATGAAAATGGGAATTTCATCTCCTACTGGGAGACCAGTTTCTCCATCCAGCCATCTGGCGTATAAGTCGTTCTCACCTAACCACCGATTATCAGGATCGGGAGTAAAATCTCTGCCGTCCTGCCACACCATGAAATACCTTTTCTCCTTTTGGACATATACTATTCTTGGGGTAGTTTGATGCCCTCTCGTATCAGCAACAACGAACTCTTCTCCTTTTAAGGTTCCATCCGCGGCATTAATAATCCTTGCAACAATACCTCTCCCACCTTCTAATGAGGGTCTGTCATCTGTCCAGGCGACTAAAAATTCATTCCTATCGGGATTGTAGACCATGCTCGGTCCATCCTGAAGGGTTCCCTCATCTTCCTCGCCACAGTCTTCCATCGTGGTGATATCAGCAAGTGTATTCCCCTCACCGTCCAAGAGTGCACTATAAACATCCCGTGGCCCAAAATACCACGCGCCGGGTGCATGCCTGAAATCTACCCAACTGGTAAGATAGGTATCATCAGTCGGGTTATGTTCTATACCATATAAGAATTGTGTCGTATTACCTACAATGCCAATTACAAATGGCCCCTTGACCACATCACAATTTTCATCCAAAATAAAACCAATGATATCATAATAATTTGAAAATATGTATCTGTCATTGTAAACTACCATATATTGTTGTCTTACAGAATTGAAAGCTATCTCCGGATGGGATGCGCTGGCTAAAGTTGGGTACAGGATTTCAGGGCCGGACAGAATGTCTCCAACACTGTCTATTCTGACTTTGTATATTTCTTGTTCATTAATTCTGTGCCCCGGTGAGAAATGTAAATTACTCATGTTATGACATGCTCCTAAGCATGTATCCATGTGATAAGGGGGGCCTGGTGTAGTGGAAGTCATGTCATCACCTTCTACACACTGAATATGGCAATCGAGGCAGTCAGATTGGATGGTACCGTCCGGTGAAAACTTGTCAGTATGAAAAGTTACTAAATTACACCCTCCATAATTAACAATAGGATGACATTTCAAACACGTACGTGGGTGCACATTTCCAGTGACAGCCTCACCCTCATGACACTGGCTACAATTATCTGGCCCCTGGGTGTAAAGTACCATGTGCTCGTTGCTAAAACTGTGATGAGAAATCCTGGGGCTGCTCTTCCACGCTACATTTTCACGTGGTCCCTCAGCTGGACTTATGGTAATCTCCCCCAGGATTTCACCGTCTGGTGATATCCTCCGGGCGTCGATACTGTGAAAGATATTAGTACATTCATAGCCTTCAGGGTCTTCACAGTCATCTCTCAGTTTTCCGGCCGAACGCCAGACGACAGCAAATTCGTCATCAACAGAGTTGTACGTACTGAACGGATTCCACGCATGGCGGGGAGTGGTGTCAATCGCAAACCCTGATTTTAGAACCTGATAGTCAGCTGAGTATATCTGAGGAACTATTAGAAAGAACGCCATCATGCAAAATGCTGCACATTTGAAAAATTCTTCCTTCCGCATTTTTTTCTCCTCTCTTTTTAGTTTTTAACGGTTGCATTAATTTTGTTCCATTACAAATAAACTCAAACTTCTTACCCTTTCACCTCTTTTCAATAAAAAATCCCTTTCTCCATGCACTTCATGTGCTGGAACAAGGGATTAGAATAGATAGTATGGTATATATCAAAAGAGTTCTCCCTACGTATCTTAGCGGGTATTATGAGGGGACTCATTGGAAGCGGGGATCATCATCGCTTCCTTTTTTTATAAATAAAAAGGCTGCTCAAAAGATTGTTATTACTCTGAGCAGCCATTGTTTTTTAGGCTAAAGTACCACCTGCATATTACTTTTCGTATAGTAAAGTCTTAGCATTTTCCAAGCCTTCACTTTTTAGTAATCATATTTAAACAAGCACTTCCTGTATACCAAATATCGTAAAAACGTGTCAAGTTAAAAATTGGTTGATATTGAGATTTTTCATTAATAGCAATGGTCATCGTATAAATGTTACTAAACAACTGATAAATTAAATAATATCGAAATCCAACTATTGACTTGGGTAGCTTTATTAATACAAAAAAAAGAACCCCTGGATGTTTAATCAGGTGATTCTTTTGTGAGTTCAATTAAGTAGGGTAATACAAGTCAGACTCGTTTACTCTCCTTTGAGCACTAGAATCTGGACTTGAGAATTTGGGTGATCTTTTTTGAGATTGCTTGATAGGGATATGACACCAGATATTGTGGTGGCTGTAATGAACAAAAAAGTTGGCCCTACTTGCAATAGTCTTGAAAACCTCAAAAACCCACATTTCTTGCCAAAGTCCACAGTCAACTTCAGGCAAATTTCAGTGTAACATACACAACGTAGTGTTAAATATTTTGGCCTTTTAATTCTTCTTCCCATCACCTATGTTTTACACATTTACTTCTCTTCGATGTTTATCCTCTGTTTTTCGAGATACTTCTCAACACTATTCATGTCAAACCTAAACTTGTTCAAAACCTTCACCACAGAAAGATCTCCTCTTTTAACCAGATTGTAAACAGAAAAGCGACTGATGCGAAGTAACTCAGCAACTTCCTTAACGGTCAACAGTCTATAATCCCTGGATTGACGTTTAATCTTATCTTCTAAATTATCTTTTTCTTTCATATCTATTTTCTTAATGAACTGTTTCTATAAAAGTGCGTACAATATCAGGATCAAGCTGGTTCCCTGATGACTTTTTCAATTCATCAAGAGCCTGCTCTTTAGAAAATGCCTTTCTGTAAGAGAGATCAGAGGTTAGGAAATCGTATGTATCTGTTACAGAAATAATCCTTGC
>JAZFSJ010000402.1:0-2532 GCA_036446115.1 Thermodesulfobacteriota bacterium
ACCAGAGGGTAAGGTCACCGAAATGGCGTTCACTATTGCCGGACCGTACCATCTGTTTCCAAAGCCCAGGATATCCTCGTTTGTGGGCATCACATCCAGAATCAACTCTCCGGATCTCCAGCGACAAAGGGGGGCGTCAGGGGTCGTATCCTCTTTGAATCCTCTTCCCCGCAGCTTTTTGCTGAGTTTTTGATAATCCAGATAGCTTGTCACTTCAACAATAACGTCGACGTCCAACGTAACCCTGACAGGAGGTGCTGCAGGATCAGTCAACAGGAGTCCTGTTGCGCATCCGCCAAGGAAAACCATCTTCTCGGACAGGGGCCCTAGAAGAGTTACGGTTTCCTCTAGCGCTTCCAGATTAGGATCCATTTTTCTCATTATTGACGTTTCAACCTCTTTTCCAACTCCCTGGTGGCGATCTTCTTCTCCCTCGCACCCCCACCCCTGAGAGCATCCACAATAACCAACAGCTGATACAGTACCGAATCCTTCCTGGCAGCCGAGGGGACTGACTTGTGGAGCGGAGAAAAGCCGACCCCTCTTTGCTCACCCTCTGGATCCGGCCAGACGGGAGGTGGTTCGTTGGCTTTAGAAATCTGGCTGCTCAAGGGTGGAGCAGCGTAAGCAGTTGGAAGCCCCCGCGTCATGCCACTGCGGTCAGGCGCAAAAGCATACTGTATCCCGTGCTCGAGAAACTCCTGAAGATTTTCAGAGTTTGGGACGATATCGTCATCTTTTTTCCGAACAAGGTTGACCTTCAACAAACGCTTCACCGCAGAATGGACCTCTGAAGGACTCATGCCCAGCTCAAAGCTTATCTGATTATAGGTCCAATTGTTCGGGCCTACTGCTACGAGCTTCATAGCAACCACAATGTCCTGAGGTTTGAGATTCACGCCCTGCCTCCATTCTATATTCTAGATTCGCGAATATAGAACATCTTTTACGCCCATTTGTCAAGATAGTTTTAATGACAGAATGTAAATTAAGGATGCGTGATTGGTGATTAGTAATTCGTAACGCGTGACGCGTAATGCGTGATGAGTAGTTAGTGGAAATTAGAAAATGGATATTGGAAATTAGACACATGCCATTCAATATAAAAGTAAGGTTGTATTTTTCTCTAATGTTCTACCCCCATACACCCAAACCCCCATACTCCGATACTCCGTTTACCGGTTTCGTCCATTTAATCTGCATTTTCAGGCATCTTCGTATTTATTGAAGATGCGGTTCATCTCAGTGTCGCTCGCGAAACGTCCCTCATCAGCTGCCTTGATACCTTCCCTGGTGCGCTCGGTCTGCCATGCGTGCACTTCAAGGAGCTGGTCTATTGCCTGATTGACCAGGTAATTACGCGACCTTTCCATTTTGCTTGCAAGCTTGTCCAGTTGCTTAACCTTTTTGCTGTCTGAGCGGACTGTAAATGCCTCTTTGCTCATTTGCCCCCTGCCCTTTCGATTCATGTTGGTTCATTTAGGTTCATAACGGTTTAGTTGTAACCATAGCATAGAATCCGCCTAAGTTGAAAAAAACCGTTCATCAATAACCTTTGTGATTTTCGTAATGCGTGTTTCCTGATGATGGCAATCTATGTGGGCTGAACCCAGGGTTTTACCCGTTGTTTGCTATGGTCATGAAAGATCTTCGGATAACGGAAATTCGGTAAGGCTAGCAGCCTGTGTATAAGGAATGATCGCCCCAGTGGCACATTGCTTCCAGATTACTTCACTATGGACAGCGTCATAGATAGTTTTATTTTTCGGAAATCTCCTGGCGATTGCATCAATGATTGCTTCTTCCGCAGGCGTTAAAAGTGGTGCGCTAAAGGGGTCTGCATTGAAGATTTCATCTACTAGATCCCGGTAGTTATTGAGCTGCGGCCCCATCGGCAATGCGGCATAGGTCGCCCCAGTCAGGCTCCGTCCAAGGTCACGGTGGGCAACCATATCAGCATACCAGAGATACTTGGCAGCGTAGAGCATGTGGTCATTTTTTTTCAGTAACGGTCGCCCAAGGCATTTTTGGAAGCTATCGAGGACCAGGCGGATGCGAGGGATGGAGTACTCACGGTTACCCGTGTGTTCGTTGCAAGGGTGATCTTCGAGTACCATCCTTAACAAGTTGTCCATGGACTTGCTCTGAATGACCCCGGATTCCCAGCGCTTTATACTGGCAATTCCTACTTTCAGTTCGTCGGCCAGGGCCTGCTGCGATAATTCCTTCTCCAGACGTAGACGGCGGATCTCTTCGCTTCTCAGCAATCCCGCGGCATGGCGATAGGCATCGGCTAGCCGCTCCTGCATGATGGCGGCCTCTTCGATATCGGCTAATTCCAGCTCACAACTGTCACAGCGGTGTAAACTGGCTGTATAACTAACGTTAACCCCCTTTATTAGTGTATGCTTTTCAACTTCGACTTTTTGGGTCTGCCCCTGGCATTGAGGACAGGTCATTGCCTTTATTTGTTTTTTCATGGCCGTTCTCCTCTACTTTCCCTGACTTGTGCAGGCATGCAGAGAAACCAGA
>JAZFSJ010000403.1:0-6498 GCA_036446115.1 Thermodesulfobacteriota bacterium
ATGACAGAGGGCTAATTTCTTAAGTTGCTCTCGGAACCTATGTCACCCTCTATGTTAACAAAAAGATAGAGACAAAATTCTCTTTGTCAAATGTGTAGGCCTGACCCCTTTGTTTTATGCAAGAACATCATGTTCAAATATTGCAACAAGGGCTCTGCTGATAATAAGGTCTTGCTCGATCTGTGCATCAGAAACCCAGGGAGCAAACTGCCGCCAGGCAACAATATGAGCTTTTTGGAATCACAGGTCTCCCTCAACCGTTGTATTGATAAGCAGTCGCCACCGTTCATCCTTTTGTACTCCCTTTATCGGAAAAAACGGTTCAAGCTTTACTGTAAAAGGATTCTTTTTAGAAACCCATGTGGAGAGCTTCTTCACGGGTAAAATAATAGAGTCTCTGGGATTGCCTCTGGTCAATCCAGGCACTCAGATCCAAAGAAGATGAGGGTTTCTGCTTTGCCATGACGAATACGATGGAATGAGTTAATTATTGCAAAAAGCATCACACAATGATTCTAATTGCAAACAATAACTTTCTGAGGTTTGGGTTCGGACCAAAAATTTATAAAGGGGGACGTTCGTTAAATCCGGTTAGAGCATATAAAGTCCCAACTCTTTTAACTTCTCTGGTTTTATTTTTCCACTCGCTTCCCAACCCCTATGGTGGTAGTAGTCTTTAACCATTTCCTGAATCTGGGGAAGATGCTCCGATGCGGGCCCCGGTTTTCTTTTCACAGTGGCAAAGCGCTCAGGCAGGGTGTCGGAGGCGGGGTCAAATCCACGCGTAAGGTTGATCAGGTGCTTGAGATTAAATGCCTTTTCACCCGAGTGCAGCAAGGAGTTGAAATCTCTCTCATCTCCTGTAGCGAGGTTGAACCACTCGGTGATCTCTTTTGCCGTCAACCCCTGAAATTCCGTGGGGGTGTAGTACTGCGCAAATGAAATCTCGCAGAACATGCAAAGAAGCAGGGAGTTGAGAAGGTTGGAGTAATTCTGCCTTCTCACGACTATCTCAGCAGTTCCCTCGGAAACAAACCTTAATGGTTCCAGGTCGATAAGATCCGATCCTTCGTACCTCGGATTTAACACCGATATGTGGTGTGCACCCCGGTTGTCAGTAGCATAGGTGAGTGCAAAAAAATTGTGGCTTCGGGGATCGTGGGCCGGCACCTCCAGTCCTTTCACCTCCATCGCGAACTTCTCAGCCCCCCTTCCTATCTGGCGTGCCGCCTTCCTGGTTCCTTCGGCAAGCACTGCACCGAAGCCCTCTTTCCGACATATCTTTTCCAGTATGGTGAGCATGGCATCCCCATTGCCAAAGGTAAGCTTAATACCATCGGTGTCTTTCTCCGTTATGATTCCCTCCTCGAAACACTCCATGGCAAAGGAGAGCACCCCACCTGCGGTGATGGAATCTATTCCGTGGCGGTTGCATAGCTCATATGTCTTCTTCACGTGCTCCATGTCTGTTATCCCGCACTGAGATCCAAGCGGTGCAATAACTTCCCACACCGTCTGTCTTACCCCGGAGCTCACATTTGATTCAACACACCCTGTTCTGCACCCTGCGCAAAGGTAGGGTTTGGTCTCCCGTACATGCCTCTCTATCTCATTCAGGAGAGACTCCCTGAATCCTTTCAGTTCACCGTCCCGCCAGTTGTGTATGCCCGGTCTCCCGTCTTCCATGAACATTGAGAAAACTGCCCTCGCTTTTTTTAAGCGGTGTTCTGTACCGGTCTCGAGTTCTGGCAGTGCATCTTTGATGGATTTTATTAACCTTTCTTTGTCCGCTACCTCCACGTTTCCACTTCCCGTAACGGCTAGTGCCTTCAGGTTCTTTGAGCCCATCACTGCTCCCACGCCACATCGTGCCGCTGTTCGGGCGGCAGGGCCCTCGTGGATTATGGAGGCAAAGGTGACACAGTTTTCCCCTGCTTCGCCGATGGCGGCAACCTTTACCTTCTCACCACATAGTTTTTTTAGGATGGCATCAGTTTCATAGGTGTCTTTTCCCTTAAGAGGAGAAGCGTCTTTTATAGTCACGGTCTTATCCATGATCTTAAGATAGACAGGGTGGTCTGCCTTGCCAGTGAGTACTATTCCATCAAATCCTGCTTTTTTAAGCTCTCTTCCCCATGTGCCGCCTGCATAGGACTCTCCCCATATACCGGTAAGTGGGGAGAGAGTGGCAACGCAGTGTCTTCCGCTCCAGGGGATGATCGTCCCCGTGAGAGGGCCGGTCATGAAAACGAGTGGGTTGCTCTCATCGAGGGGATCCATCTCTGATGTTACCGTCTCAGAGATGATTTTTGCCGCAATGCCTCCACCGCCAATATAGTCTTCGGCCAGTTTTTCTGAAAGCGGTGTTGACTCAACGCTTTGAGTGGAGAGGTCCACTTTAAGGATTGTACCCGTGTAGCCTTTGAGCTTCATGTGCATTTCCTCCTGACAGATCTTCACATTTTGGATTTTAGATCTCGGATTTTGGAATGAAAGATAAATGAAGGTCGATTCCCTGTCATCTGTGAAACTATTATGTTCTCTTCATAAAATCAAGTGTTTGTTGATATTATTAGTTTTTGTTGACAATATCTCTACCCTGATATAAGTGTATTCTATAGTTCATTTGTTTAACGGCCTTTGGCCGCAAAAACAAAGCCGCCCGTTTCACGGGTGGTAGTTTACTTCGTTGCACTTCTACCTGACTTTGCATTTTCTGCTACTGTTGGATTTATCTCCAATGCCAATCTATCGACACGCTCCTGTTGTTGGTTCTTCTTGAAGTTGATCACCATTAAATAACAATTAATAATCTAGATACTCATGGAGGTAACTATGAGCGAATAGCCCTGCTTTTTCTTAGGAGTTTGAGAAGGCGGGGTTTAGTTTTCATAATTTATTTTTATTTAAATAGGAAAGGAGGGAGAAAGATGAATAGATTTGGAAAGGGCACCAGGGTTTTACTATGTATAGGGATAGTAACTTTTATTTTGGCTATTGGTATCCCCTTTAAAAGCTCTGCTATCACAACTGAAGAGCAGTTAAAAAACTGGCCTTCTCCCATGTGGCAGGGTGAAGAGCTCAAGAAGGTAAGAGAGTGGGAAAAGACCTGGGCAGGTAAAAAGATCAACCAGGATAATATTGATCAGATAAAGGAGTTTCTTACAGAGGAGTTCTACAATATATTCAAAAACCCTCAGGACTGGGGTACCGATGAGCTCTGGTTTACTATTGTTCCCTATCAGCAGATATTACCTACTACGGGGCAGATAGCTGCAACCAAGAGACATTCACCCACTGCAAGATTTGATCCAAATCCTCGTAAGGCTTATTGGTCTGGTGGGGTTGCTCCCAATGAATATCTTGTGGGCTGGGAAAAGGGTGACATTGCTGGTTTTCCCTTTCCCTTTCCCAAATCAGGGTTGGAAGTGGCATGGAACCTTGAATCTGTTACACGTGGTGATACCAAATCTTACGATAGAGTAGGAGTAGTCGTTAACCCACGAACGAGGGCAGAGCGACGTTCAGTGTCACCCTATATCATGGAGTACTTTACGGGGAGGGTTGATGTACCACCCATTCCCAAGAAGCCAAAAAATCCTAAAGGACTACGAAGAGGTGAGTTTATGGAAATTGTGGAACCCCTTGATGTACAGGGACTCAGGTATATAGAGTTACGATATCTTGATGTAACAAGGGGAGAAGATATATGGATTTGGTATCCCAACTTTCGCAGGATTCGCCGTATGGGGGTAAGCTACAAGGCAGACACCATCGATGGCACCGATTTATGTCCTAACGATAATTTTGGTTGGAATGGCCATGTTAATGAGAAAAACTGGGAAATTGTTGGGCGAAAAGAGATGCTGGTGGGCCGCCACACAGACACTAGCAAATACACTAAGAAAAAGGGACAAGCGGTGTGGAGCGGACAGCAGTTGGAGAGGGTAAACACTTATGTGCTGGAAACAATATGGAAAGACCCCAACGCCACCTATAGCAAAGAGATCCTCTATATGGATCCTGAGATGTGGCGATGTATGCAGAAGGTTGGCTGGGATCGACAAGGGAGGGTATGGAGACAATTCTTTTTCAACACAGAAATTGTGACGAGCAAACAGGGAATTGTACAACCCCACAACTTTGAATTTTATAACTGTGATATCCAGAGGAGGCACGGATGTCCTAGTATTGATAAGGTTACTGAGATTGGCCTGGAAATTCCTAATAGGTTTTGGACTATTCAGAACCTGCAAAAACTGGGTTACTAGTGAAATGTTTTGATGGTCGACTCATAATAAATTTTTTTTAAGTGAGGTTACACCACTTTTTCTTTTAACGGTTCAATCACCTCGGACAGATCAAGTGTTTGAAGAGTTTCCTTCTTTGGGAGACCAGTCGCTACATCCCACCCGCGCAGCTGATAGTACTCTTCTCTCATCTTTTCAAATTCTTTCCTCTCAATTACCGTTCCCACTCTGTAGGTTACTTCCCCCTTTTTCCCTGGCACCGAGCTTTTGGGATTAAGACCGGGGCTTTGAGGTAACGGTACCGTGTGATCGGACTCCGGGAGGTTATCGTCTTCTCTTCCTTTGTGTCCTTCCCTTAAGAGGAGTGCTCTCTGCAGGTTAAAGACTCTCTCACCAACCCTGTCAAGTTCTTCTACCTCCATCTCCCTTCCGGTGACTGCAGCAAATACCTGACTTGGGAGGGTGGGATCACCCACATGATCCTGAGAATGTTTCACATCCATCATGGGCCAGGCGAAATCGCAGAGGTTAAGGCATTCTTTGACGTATACCCGGTCCTGGATCTTTTTCGCTGCCAGTGCTTTTCCTTCGTAAGTAGAGAAATCGAGCGCACTCTCACTTCCAAAGAATTTCTTGGAAATAGAGGGGAGCACCTCATTTGAGATATACGCCCCCTCTACTTTGTTAGCCCAATCCCACCATAGATGGACAGGAAAGGTTACTTCATGTAGCTGGGGCATAGGAAGCCTGGGTTCTGTAATGAAGGAAAGCCCCGTGATAATATATGCCTTGGGCTCATAGGGATAGGGTGTTCCGGTACGATAGTAAATCCAGTTCTTTAAGTGCTCTTGTGCGTCGCTTCCCAGCTCATCCGCCGCTTTAATAATTCCCTGGGCAAGTATGTCCCCAAACCCTTCTCTCAGTGCTACTTTCCTGACTAAGGTTTGTATGAACTCAAGGCTCCCCGCTTTTGATAGGGGAATGCCTACTTTTTCATCGGTGAGAATGCCTGCGTGGTAACACTTTTGGAGCCAGCCAATTATCGCCGCCATTGAGAACACGTCAAGGCCATACTCATTACACATTCTGCTCGCATGAAAATGCACATCATTCCACTCTCCCAGTTTTTTTGAGGGATCGGCATAGAAGACTGCGGCAACACAGAGATATTTCCCCCGCTCTCCACTATCTGCCTGGTAGGTTGCCCTGGTACAGCCACTTATACACCCGTAGCAGGAGGATTTTTTTAATTTCGGATTTAATTTTAGGTTTTCTGGCACATACGATGACCACATGCGGTGGGGTCCGGAAAAAATAAATCGCGAATCTTTCTTCAAGCCGCGAATGTGTTTTACCAATTCCTGGAGTTTTTCCGGATTCGCTGCGACTACTTTTTTCTCACTGGCCCCTACCGCAATCGCCTTCAGTTTCTTCGCACCCATCACCGCACCGAAGCCGGATGAACCAGAGGAGTCATCATCAGCAATAACGTTTGCCATCACGGCCATGTTATCACCGGCGGGGCCGATCGCAGCCACTCGTACGCTCTTTCCAAGCAGTTCCTTTAATAGTTCACGTGTCTCAATTGCCCCTTTACCCCAGAGGAAGGACGCATCTTTTATCTCAGCGCTCCCATCTTGTATTACAAGATACACAGGCTTATCAGATTTCCCCTCTATGATGACTGCATCATAACCGGCAAACTTGAGCCAGGCCCCCCAGCTCCCCCCTAGATTAGCATAGGAAAAGAACTCGGGGATAAGAGAGGGAGATTTGCCACACACCTGCCACCTGGAGCCGGCCAATCCACCGAACCCTGCGAGTGGTCCGTTAGCGAATATCAATTGGTTGTGCGGATCGAAGGCCTTGGTCTCAGGTGAAACTCCATCCCAGTAGAGTTTAGCCGCAAACCCTCTCCCCCCCACAAATCTCTCGGCATAATCCATGGTAGGTATGTCGACCATGCTTCCCTGAGATAAATCCACCTTGAGAATGCTTCCCGCATATCCATTTTTATTCGCCATTTTTTACCTCCTTTTACGAATTCTGACGGGGTGAACGCTGTTGTCTATTTGAATTACTATAGAGTCTATAGTGAAGATCGTTATGCTACTGTTCTGAAGTGTTAAGGTCGTCCAGTACTGCCAGTATCGTTTCAGGCCGAGCACGGATGCGATAATTTGATGTTTGGTAGATCCAGCGGACAATGCCGGTCTTGTCAACCAGAATTTGGGTTGGAACAGCTATA
>JAZFSJ010000404.1:0-7143 GCA_036446115.1 Thermodesulfobacteriota bacterium
CAATGCCTTGAAGCAACGCTGAAAGGCATGAAGTGAGATATCAAATTTAAATACCGGCTAGCTGAAAGCTACAAATCGCTCCAACTGCTCGTTTCGCTGCGGTTTTCTACGCCTCGCCACGACGTCTGCTGCAAAATCTGGGTTAAAAGGAAGGATATTTGCGAGGAAAACTTAATTCAAGGTTTTAAGTTTGGCCTTTGCTATTTCGGCCTGAGCGGAGGTGGGATATTTATCAATTATTTTTTGCAAAAGCAACTTAGCACTGTTAACATCCTTTATGGCAATAAATGAAAATGCTTGCTTGAGCAGTGCGTCAGTAAGCTTATTGCCATTTGGGAACTTCTTGATTACCTCTTCAAACTCCAGGATTGCCTCTTCATACCTCTTTTCCCGATAATAACAGTCCCCAATCCAAAACTGAGCATTGTCGGAGTACTCTGTTAGGGGAAACATTTCCAGAAACTTCTTAAAGTCCCTTCGCGCACCCTGGTAATCTTTTTGGCTCAATTTGGAATAGGCATCGTTGTAAAGCTCTTCGGGATCCGGAATGCCAGTCACCTTCGCCAGATTACCAGTGGGAATAACAGTAGTAGTCAACTGCGTTACTCCCTGCCGAGGTGGAAAAACAGCCCTGTTCTGCTGAACACTCACTTTCATTCCCAGAAGGCTCCTTACGGTTCTCATGTATTCTTCCAGCTGATTCAGTTCCCTTTCCTGCCTTTTGATATCTTCACCGAGGGAGAGGACATCATCTGAGGCCTTTTGAGCATAGTGCGTGCCTTCCTCTATACTTCCTCTAAGACTCTGGAACTCCGTTTGCAAGGCATCAAGCCTGGTATCTAAATCAGCCTGGGTCTGACGAATCGACCGCAGTTCCCTTTTCTGCCGGGTAACTTTCTTATCAAGTGTTACGATGTCACTCTGTATGGCAGCACATCCACTCAGAAAAACAAAAACGAGCAACAGCAAAAAAAGGTAATCACATGATTTCAATGGATACTTCCCTTCCAACAAAATACCACATCTCCCGGGAAGCATTTTAAGACTTCCCGGAAGATGGTAGAATTCGTTATTGTGTGCTTTGCACGGTGTTGCAAAAGGAAACATCAGCACTTTCGTGCTTCTCTTACTTAATTACAAATGCCCCTCTTCTATTCTTGGCCCATGCCCCTTCATTATGACCCTGGTCGGCAGGCATCTCTTCACCATAACTAATGGTTGAAGCTTGACCGGATTTAACACCCAGATTAATCAAATACCTTTTGGCGCTCTTAGCGCGTCTTTCTCCCAGAGCAATGTTATACTCCTCTGTCCCACGTTCATCACAGTGACCCTCGATGGCAATCTTTTTCTGAGAATTACTTATCATCCAGGCAGCATTTTCAACCAGTGTTTTCTTAGCCTGGCTGCTCAGGGAAAAATCATCATAGGCAAAATAAATATTTGAGAGGTTAATACCCTTTTTCCCTTTTAACTCCTCAACCCTCCTTCGAGCTTCCTCCAACTCCTCCTCAGTTAAACCTTCTTGTGCGCCTGCCATCCCGCTCCCTCCGGCAATCCTTTCTTCTTCATCTGGCGCCACCTGTTTGGTACAGGAGCTGCACCAGAGTAAAGAAAGGGTAAATAAGATAATACTTACTACGCTTGCATATTTTCGAATCATTAACAACTCACCTCCTTTCAAAACATATTCCTGTATTCGATTACCCTGCTACTTTAAAATGATTCCTAGCGATAGTTAAGATAAGGTGACCAACAAGGGTCTGTATCATTACCTTTCCCCCAGGTTGTCGCCCTTTCACCTGAACCATCCGCACGCATGATATAAATCTTCTTAACACCACTTCTGCTGGAAGAAAACACAATATGCCGGCCATCCGGCGACCAGGTGGGGCTCTCATTACTCCCCGAGTTAAAGGTTAACTGCCTAAGTCCGCCTCCATTTTTATAGATAGTATAAATATTAAAGGCATTATTTCTTCTGCCGGCAAAGGCAATCTTATCACCTTTGGGAGACCATGCGGGTGAAGTATTATACTTCCCCTCGAAGGTTAACCTCCTCACCTTCTTGGTCTTGACTTCCATAATATAAATATGGGGATTACCTGACCGATTGGAAACAAAAGCAATTTCCTTTCCATCGGGCGACCAACAGGGAGAAACATCATTAGCCCATTCTCTGGTAAGCCGGCTAATCTTCTCCCCAAGAAGATTTATTATATAAATATCAGAATTACCATCATCTTGACTTAAGGTCAAGACTATTTTTTCCCCGTCAGGAGACCAATCAGGGGCAATATTGAGACCTTTTTGGTAAGAAAGCTTCTTTTCCCGTCCGTACAAAACTTCCCTGGTAAAAACATCCGGGTTCCCATCCCGGTAAGAGGTAAAGATCAATGTCTTCCCATCGGGAGACCAGGCGGGAGAGAGAGTGATCGATCTGTGACTGGTGACCTTTTGTCGATGCAGACCATCAAAGTCCATCAGGTAAATTTCTTTCTGCCCTGACCTGTCTGAGACAAACGCAATACGCGTCTGAAAAACACCCTTTTGTCCCGTGAGACGATACATCACCTCATCAGCAAACTTATGCGAAATAAGTCTAAGATCATCTGGCTTACCAGAATAGCGCTTACCGGTAATGAAGTCTCCTCTCACTACATCAAACAGCCGTACCTCAACCATAACCCTGCTTCCCTCCTGGGAGTATCCACCCTTTATCAAAGCCTCAGCACCTATGGCCGCCCAGTCCCGCCAGTTAATACTATCACCGGTTATACCGGAGCTGTCAGGGGTCTCTAAAAAGGTTTCTGGATTAACCAATCTGAAAAGACCACTGATTTCCAAATCTTGAGCAATAACAGAAGAAAGAGCAGTAGCAACTTTCTTAGTATCTGGAACACTTCCCAGATTCTTAAAATCAGGAATGGCAATGGGAAATTCGGTGGTTGCAGGGGAATCAATGTAGATATAAACTTTGGCTGCAAGACTACCGACAACGCCTATCAGCAATAGAACAACAACTGCCACCACTTTTTTACTCATCTTACCTCACACTCATTTTATAAAGTTTGTACTTTATCCAGTATCAAGTAACCAGAATCAAGTATCGTTTTTTAGTTGTCTTGAGCCCTTTCTGTAACTACTTATCTGCCAAAATTGTGCCTCTAATTGAGACCTGCACCTACAAAAGTTCTCCTGCGGGGAAAATAATGCCCGTTTCAAAAGAGGATTCCCTGATATTATACTCAGAAAAAGATGGAAGGGGATTACTCTTCTTGACTGCCCGGAAGGCCGAGTCGTCCAGATATACGTTCCCGGATTTTTCTTCAAAAGAGGTCTTAATGATCTCCCCATCAGACCTGATGGTAATGCTCAAAACAACTTCCATCCCCCTCATATCTTCAATCACTCCCCGGGGGAGGGCAAGGTTCCAGTTGCTTTTTATCTTCTGCTCAATGGCCTGATAATAGAGCCTATAATTTAAAGGCAGATTAGCAAACACCCCGCCCGGTGGAAGTCCTCCTGAACCCGCGCTAAGCCCATCGCCTTCCCCTTCTCCCTCCTTTTCCACAATCTTTTCCTGAATTCTTGCTATTTCCTCCTTCCTGCGTCTCTCCTCAACCTTCCCCTTGATTTTACTCATGGCAAGGGAAAATGCCTTTCCTGCATCCATCTTTTTTGGCTTCCTTTTGGTGGTCCGCACGACATTCCCCTTCTTAGCGCTACTCTTTTTTGATAAGGTAATTCCTTTTTTCGATTTAGTCTTTTTCGATTTCTTCGTGGATGCTTTTACGCTACTGTCTTTCCCTCCCTGTTTTCCCCCTGCTTTAGAAACGCTTATTCTCCCCCGTCTACTCACTGGAGCATCAACCAGTTTAACCCTGTAGGCCGAAGAAAAATATGTCCTCTTGGGGGCAGAAAACTCCGGTATGCCCATCAGCGCGAAGGCAAGTACAAGGTGGAGAATAAATGAAAAGAGAACGCCCCATACCAGCCTGGGCTCGGAAGAAGGTGTGTCAGGAAAAGATTGTAAGGCTATCATTTTTTTTCTTCTAAAGGAACGGTTATCATCCCCAACTGTTCAATCCCCGCACTCCTGATGTGTGACATAACCCTCACCACAAATCCATAAGGAACAACCTCATCCGCTTTCAGAAAGAGCTCTTTGTCCACGCGATCCCGGAAAACCTTTTTCAACTTATCCTCTAAGTCAGAAAGCTCCACTTTTCGACTGTTAAGATATACCTTTTTTTTGTTGGTTACTGTGACGGTCATTCGTTTTTCTTTGGTAGGAAGGCTCTTACCTTTAGCCTGGGGGAGATTAACGTCAACCCCCTCTTGCATCATGGGTGCAGTCACCATAAAGATAATCAATAGCACTAACATCACATCTACAAAAGGGGTTACATTAATTTCGGAAAGGAATCTGCCTGACCTGTTGTCACTCAACATCAATTAACTCCTGCATCTTATGTATGCTTTTAAGCACCCTATCAGATCATAAGTTTCTGAAATGCCTATCCACAATGTTTAAAAATTCAGCGGAGAAGCTTTCCATCTGAGAACTCAGTACCCTGATCTTATTAAGAAAATAATTATAGGCAATCACTGCCGGTATAGCCGCAAACAACCCCGCAGCGGTGGCAATCAAAGCCTCAGAGATTCCCGGGGCAACTACCGCCAAACTGGTCGACCCCTTAAAACCTATCTGTCTGAAGGCATCCATAATCCCCCACACCGTTCCAAAAAGACCAATGAAAGGTGTTGAGTTTCCGGTAGTTGCTAAAAAGGTCAGGGTCTTTTCAAGCCTGGTGAGTTCTATTCCCGACACCCGTTTTAAGGTGCGCTCAACAGCCGTAACCTCATCTACTAATCCCTCACGCGCTCCAAAACCCGAAGCCGCCCTGGAGGAATTGGAACCTGTCCTCTCCTTTCGCATCTTTTCTACATCGATATACCCGGACCTAAAGAGTGCGGCGACTGGGCTGCGAGATAACCTTTTGGCTTCCATAAACGACTTGGAAAAATCTTTATTGGCCCAAAACTTACTTAAAAACCTCTTGGTTTCCTTCTCTGCCAGGCGTAAAACCCGAAACTTGACGATGATAATAGCCCACGAAAACAGAGAAAAAAGAAGCAAGGTGAGAAGCACCAGCTTTACCACAGTGCCCGCGTGGAGGGCGAGTTCTAATACATCTGCCCTTAAACCCTTGGCAATCCCAACCTCGGTAACCATTGCCGGTAACGATAAAAAGTCCATATGCACATCCTCATCAAAAAACCCAGTTCTAGTTAGCTTGAATTGTTTCTATCCCGGTAGAGGGGAAACTTTTCTTTCAACTTTTCACTCACCACATCAGGTACCAACCCTTTAACCGAACCGCCGGCTATCGCAACTTCCTTGATAATCCTGGAATTCACAAAGAACCACCTGAGTCCAGTCATCATAAAGATAGTCTCTATATTTCGGTTCAGTTTTCTATTCATGAAGGTCATTTGAAACTCATACTCAAAATCAGACATCGCCCTGAGCCCACGGACAATTACATTAATCTCTTTGGATGCCACATAATCAACCAAAAGCCCCTCAAAAGAATCGACAACCACATTGGAATTATTCTTGTTAACCTTTTTAATCATCTCACATCGCTCTTCTATAGTAAAAAGTGGGGTCTTTGCCGCGTTGATGGCCACAGCCACGATCAGCTTATCGAAGATATGGAGTGCCCGTTCGATAAGGTTAATATGTCCATTAGTAATGGGATCAAAAGAACCTGGATACACCGCAATCTTCTTCATGCTTTTATCCTTCCTTTTTGTGAGCAGAATGAATTACTGAGCTTTAAGTGAGGGAAGTTCTCCTCTCGCCTACCCCGTTTACCTGGCATAAAAAAACGATACCCCTGTGCTCCCGTATTTGCGTTGATCACTCAGCTGTAACTTTCGATAGCGATCTGAGAGTATTTCTTTATAGTGATGTTCCGCAACAACTACAGCATCCTCTTTCATTATATCGCTCCCCGCTATCAAACGCAAGGTATCATCTGTCAGACCCTTACCATAGGGAGGGTCAAGAAAGACTACATCAAACTTCCACTCCCTTTTCTTTAAAAATCTAATCCCCTTTTCTACTCCGAGCCTTACCACCTCACAAAGGTCACTAAGGCTTAAGGTGTTAATGTTTTTATCAAGAAGGAGTAGTGATTGAGAATGGTTTTCTACAAAAACACCCTGACTGGCACCCCTGCTCAGTGCCTCGATTCCAAGTGCCCCTGTTCCGGAAAAGAGATCGAGGACCTCTTTTCCCTCCCACTCAACAGTCAGGATATCAAAGATCGCCTCCCTTACCATATCAGAGGTGGGGCGAATACGCCGGCCTCCAAATGAAGCCAGCCTTCTTCCCTTGAGTTTCCCACTGATTATTCTCAATTATTCAGCTTAACGGCTTGTTGCCCAAATCCCTTTTCGCTTGTTTAAAACCGTTTTTTGATAAATCTAAGGTTCACTCCAGACGATTTCAAAACTCGCCCTTCGGGCTCAAACAGTTGAAATCGCTTATCTTCCGCTTCGCCAAGATTTATTAGCACAAAACGTTTTAAAGACCGCTCATAGGAATTTTTGTTTGGGCAACAACCTGATAAGAATTAACCTATTAAAATTGTATGATAAATTATATAGTTAATAATGTCAATTATCATTTTACCTGCAGTCTGTGATAAAATGTTTTTTTGATTTAATTATGATACTTTCATTTTTTAACTTCCTAAGTTATGTTACAGTTTTGCAATTTTTTGACACTTTCTCATCTCCCTTTTGTGCAGCTTAATTAAACCCAGATTTTGCAGTAGACGTCGTAGCGAGACATAGAAAACCGCAGCGAAACGAGCAGTTGGAGCGATTTTGAGACGAAGGCATATTTATAAATATGTTGAGGAGCAGAATCGTGTCGTAAACGACTACACGTGCAACGGGTAGTTTTATTTCACCCTCCGGGTGAAATAAGAGAGGCACGCACGTGCCGATAGTTTCCCTTTGCGCCCCTGTGAGAAGCACAGGTGTTTCAAAGCAATAAACAAGCGTTGCAGCAAGGATTTGAAAGCCTTCAGCTTTCCGGATCTTAATCTATTTTTTAATATACAT
>JAZFSJ010000405.1:0-4671 GCA_036446115.1 Thermodesulfobacteriota bacterium
GCGGTGAACACCTAAAAGGAGGGATTTAAACAAATGAAAATAGACCTGGAAAAATGGGAATCGACGCTACGGACAGATCCTGCCCTCGAGGAAAGGCTCCGCCGTCTTAATCCCGAGGGATTCCCGGATACCAAAAAAGGAGATTTGCTTTGTCTTAAGGTGAACGGCCAAACTCCTCTGGTAGTAAGCTGGGATGGATCTGAAATTCATGCCTCAAGGCGGGAGGCCAAAAGGCCATTTTGCTGCTGGAACATGGAGGAAGAGTTATTCAATAAACTCTTCCTGGGAAGTTGCCCTCCCCTACTGGTGGCCATGAACAATGATCAGGCCAATATAAAGATGGGGATTGATCACCATAACGGCTCACTGGTACTGAGTTTCATGGTAATGCTTCAGGATTGTATGGAGGGAGGTGCTGATAAATGACAAGTTTCTTTTCAGATTATACGCCGGTAAAAACAGTAACACCGAAGAGCGCCGAAGAGGTGCAGGAGATAATCAAGCAGGCTAACAGGGACCACATACCTCTGGTGCCGGTAAGTTCAGGAACCAATCTGCAGGATACCCACCTGCCTTCTATTAAGGGCGCAACTGCGGTTGACCTGTCACAGATGAATCAGATTGTCTACTTTGATGCCAGAAACCGAAATGCGGTTATTGAACCGGGAGTGACCTTCCGTCAGCTTGAAGCGGTCAGTGAGGCGCAGGGACTCCGCACCCTTTCCGCAATTGACGTCTCAAAAGACGCCTCGGTTCTGGGAACCTATCTGGAGATGATGCCGCTTTACGGGTGGCCCAAGTACCACCCCTGGGAGATGCTCACCATGAAAGGATTCAGGGCAGACGGTGAGATTTTCGCTACCGGACAGATGGCGATGTCACAAGACCGCCCTGACAAATACTCCTGGGGCGTTTCCCTCGCCCAGGTTGCCCGTCTCTACTGTCAGGCCCAGGGAACACTGGGAATAATCACTACTGCAGCCGTCACCTTAAAAACTGCGACGCCGCATAATCAAGTATTCTTTTCTCCCTGTAAAAATATCAATCAGGTAACCCAGGCATTAAAGACCTTCATCGCCACCGAAGAACCTCACGAGATCTTCGCGGTAAATAAAATATACCTCGCAGAGCTTTTAGGCCAAAAACCCTCTGCTGATCTTCCCGCCTGGACCGTGGTGATAGTAACACGCGGTTTTGAAAAAGAGGAAATAGCCTACAAGAAAAAAGATCTTACCGCCATCGCCAAACAGTTAAAGATAGAACTCACACCCAGGCTCAAAGCCGCTAAAAACGGCGGTGAAAACATTTTAACAGAGCTAAAGCACCCCACGGGATCCTCCCTGCACCGTGAAGAAAGTAGGGGCTGGGTACCGGTGGTAACCATTGCCACAGCCAGCCAGATAAAAGAGTGTTCCCGCCTTTTTCCCAAAGACTCCGGTGCACTGCTTATGCCTCTGCAGGCTGGTGGTTGTTTCTATTACCAGCCTGACTTGCGTTACCAGCAGGGAGAGGAAAAGGAGGCACGAAAAAATTACCTTTCCATCTGCAACAAACTCTTAAAGGCAGGTGTCACATTCCCCAGACCATCAGCACTGATAGCCGGGCAGGTGGCCACACGCTACCCTGCGAATTTCAAACTGTTAAGAGCCCTTAAGAAAGCCGTTGATCCTAATAACATCATGAACCCGAAAAAATTAGGGCTTTGAGGAGGTTAAAACCGTGAATAAGGAAGAACTGCTTGAACAAGTATTATGTTGTAATCGATGTGGAAGTTGTCGGGGAGTACCTCAAGATACTGTCCCCAATCCCGCCTTCTCCACTCAATGCCCACCCGGGATGACTCTCCTGGGAGCACATGAGCCGGCCGGCATACTCTATAGTGCCCGGGGGCTTTCCCTCGACAGCCTGCAGTGGGATAAAGATATCGCCAATGCCATTTACTCCTGTACCCTCTGCGGTTATTGTGAAGACCTGTGCAGCCGCGGCTATCGACACACCCCTGCTATCTCAATTCTGGAAGAATTAAGAAGGATTATACCGGAAAACTTAAAGCCCAAGGGCCTGCAAAAAGCCGCTCAGTCAATAAAGGTAAGAAAAGATCACAAACTTGCCATTTTAAAAGCATATGGTCTTCCCGATCCGGGTGAGGGGAAAAAGGTAGATACCATCCTTTTCGCTGACAATTCAATTATCGCAAATGGAAACAAGTTAAAAGAGATAGGTTATCTAATCCAGAAAAGCGGGAAGAGGATAGGATGTTTTTGTAACGATCCACTTCCCCCGGTTGATACCACGCTCTTAAACGGTGGCTGTCAGGAGGTCCTGGAAGAGTGTATGGAGGAGATTGATACCAGGCTTGAAACTTACGGGATAAAACAGGTGGTCTGCTACAACCCTGAGAGCCTCTCCGTATTTTTAAGGTTCAGCAATAGCCGGGCAGAATTTATATCTATCACCCGACTTTATGCAGAAATGCTTAAAAAGAAACCACACAAAAAGCTTAAACTCCCCGCCGTCACCTATCAAGACCCCTGTCACCTGGGGCGTTACGCCAAAGAATATGTCGCTCCCCGCCAGGTTATAGCCGGATTAGGCCTCAATCTAAAGGAGATGTGGAGGTCTGGCCACAATTCACTCTGCTGCGGTGCCGGAGGAGGTATGCTGACCGACAATCCGAAATTGGCAAAAAGATATGCAACTAGCCGCTTAAAAGAAGCAAGGGCAACGGGAGCAAAGGTAATGGTTACGGCCTGTCCATTCTGCAGCGCAAACCTACGGCAAGGCAAGCCCAAAGATTTCAAGGTCATGGACATCACATCCCTTATGGCACAGGCCTACGGATATAAAGGAAAGGCGGTGAGCAAATGAAAAACATAGTCGCTAAATTAAAAAAGATTGTGGGCGCAGAGTGGGTACGTGATGATTCGCTTTCCAAATATTACTACTCGTCAGATGTTATGACCCATTTTGCCCAGGGCGCGATCTATCCTCAAAATCTTCCTCTGGTCATAGTCTTTCCCGATTCACCCAAGCAGATACAGGCCATTATTAATCTGGCCAGAAATAACGACATGCCTATCTACGCGGTGGGCGGAGGCACGGTACTTCTTATCGGTTCCATCCCCGGGAAAGCGGATATCGGTATAACCCTCGATTTTCACCGCATGCAGAGAATTGAAGCGGATAAGGAGCGGATGGTAGTCCGTGCCCAACCAGGGGTAACAGGTCTCCAGGTAAGCCAGCTGATCCGTGAGATGGATTTTGGCTACAGACCCTATTTTGGCGGAAGCCCGGGATCGTCCCTCTTCGTACCCTACCAGATCTTTACCGGTCAAAATAAGATGGCCGGATATCAGGACGGAATGGGTATCAACTGTGTCTGTGGGATGGAAATAATTCTCTCAAATGGAGAAATCATGCGAACCGGTTCCATGGCAGATAAAAAGAGTCCTGCCTGGGCACACGGTCCGGGCCCTGCCTTCACCTTTCTCCCCTTCTTTGCCAATGGAGGTTTTGGCATCGTAACCGAGATGGAATTTCGCTTCTTCCCCACACCTGAGGAGGTCGCATCCTTATGGGTAACCTTTCCCACCCTTAAATCCGCGGTCAAGGCCATGTACGACGTGATGAAAAAAGAGTATGCCTGCGGCGCCACGGTGATGGGACCGGGCTGCTGGACCCATGCCCTTTATTCAAGCCAGCACTGGCAGGAAGGGGCCCACTTTGTTAAGGCCACCCAGGACATTAATTTAATTGGTATGTCCTTCAGGGGATCCCCTGCCAAGGCTGCATTCGAGCGTAAGGCCTGCATCCGCATTCTTGGAGAGCACGGGGGTGTCGCGATGCCCAAGTGGATGGTGGCCATCCTTGACGGTCATGAAGAAAACGCGGCCGGATGGCAGCAGATCAACAGTCCCAAGATATGTGGCACCCTAAATGGAAAATCGGATTCCGGCGGCATCTTTGTCTCAGGCGGTGTCTTTGACACCCTGGAAAAACTGGAAGACTACATGGATCGGGGAATGAAGGTATATCAGCAGGTATCGAGGGAAAACCCGGAGTTTTTAAATCACCCCCATCCCACCCTACGGCTCTATGCCAGTTGCGGACAGACCTACCTCGCCATGGGAGGACATTCCAATGCGGCAGGTGAGGTGATCTTTGTCGTTGACTATACCCATAAAGAATTCCTCCCCGTAGTAGGGGGGATCAAGGCAAAGTTTGATGAACTGATGCAGGAGATCGGAATGGCACCACTTGGTGTGGGCCGTGATAAGAGGACCTGGACCGAGTGCCCGCCCCACTTTGCCATGGCCAAGGTGTTAAAGGATGTGGTTGACCCCAAAGGCATTCTCTCTCCCGGCGTCTCATTTCCCTTGTCAGAATAACCATTTACTTTCACAAGAAACCATTTAAACAACAAGACCCTTTCACCACATAGTGAAAGGGTCTTACATTTTCATAATCCCTTATCGCTCTTTGCTCTTTTATTTTTTTCTTTTCTTGCTATGGCAACCGGGAAAGCCATTGGTATGCCGGTGCAACCAGTATTGATTGCTCCTGGTTTGAGAATAGTCGGTATCCGTCGCTTTCGTTGGCAAGTTGAACCGCCGGTATATTCAAAGCACGTTGAAATTTTTTAAGCTCAGATGACGGCTGTGTATCTGACAG
>JAZFSJ010000406.1:0-3384 GCA_036446115.1 Thermodesulfobacteriota bacterium
ATAGAGGATGTTTCTGAACAATACCGAAAAGCCGGAAGGGGGAATAAGAATCTTCATTGCATGGATGTCCCCTGCTTCAATTCCGGGAACAGGGCCACCGGTCACCTGCTGCACCTTTACTTTATAAACCTGGCCTGCAAACCCTCCGCCGATAAATTTTTCAATAATGAGGTTTATTTTTGCGGTCCGGCCCGGAATGCCTACGGCTCGTACTTTATAGGATAGCTCTGTCCCTGCTTCATATCTTTTTATACGCAAAGGCCTGTGCAGATCTGCGTCACGGCACTTTTTTTCAAGTACCTTACATACTTCCGGGGAATATTCTGTAGTATTCATGATTTATTGAATATTCAAAATAGCAGCTCCATGCTCATTAATTCAAAAAGCCGGCAGTTTTTAACTTTTGAATTATTATCTGTTTTCATTTATCTTTAATAACATAAAAATATAAAGGGGATAAAAATGGATAAACTGCGGGCCCCGTGGTGCATGAAATATATTTCAACAATCGACAAAAAGGACGAAGGCTGCATCTTCTGTACAAAACCAAAGGAAAAAAAGGACAAAAAAAACCTGATCCTTTTCCGGTCCGAACACTGTTTTGTAATCATGAACCTGTACCCGTACAACAACGGACACCTGCTTATAGTTCCCTACAAACATACGGATTCGATTGACAGCCTGAATAATGAAGAAAAGCTGGACCTGTTTATTGAATTGATAATTGATAAAAACTCGCTTTTTGATGGGGTAAGTATAGGAAAGTTGCCCTTGTGTGTCAATAATAATATCTTGAACTGACACAATATATGGGGTTATCTGCAACGAGAAAAAAGACCGAAGGATTCTTTAAACTATTTGCAATAACCTTCAAAATCTCAAAAATCAACCATAATTGTGTGTCAAGATAGAAGTCACAACAAGATATGCTGGTTGGCTCAATGTGCTTTTGTATTTTCTTTTAGTCTTCCTGCTTTTTTCAATTCTGCAGCTTACGATTTCAGTCCCAGATCAAACATCTTCTCTTCTATGGGAAAGCCTTTCTCAATGTCCCAACCTCTTGCTTTGTAATAAGCATCCAAAAACACATCTATTTCAAAGACCGGACCTTTGCAGGGACCATCGGGTATGGGTTCTTTAATAAATCTTTCAGGCAAGAAGTCGTTAATTGCACCCTGCTGCAACCTATCCGCAACCAGGGCGATTCCGGGCAGAAAAAAAGGCACTCAGAAATTCTCTAAGTGCCTGATTTTACTTGGTAGCGGGGGTTGGATTCGAACCAACGACCTCCGGGTTATGAGCCCGACGAGCTTCCAGGCTGCTCCACCCCGCGTCAGTAACTAATGAATATTGGATATTCAAACATTTGTCAAGTAAATTTGTAATTATTCACCGCAGAAAACGCAGAGATGAATAATTATCCTCCTATTCCATAAGCGATTTGATCTTTTCTCGTATAAAACTTGGAATCTTTACAATCTTCCCGTTTAAGTCAAGAAACCCATGTTTGGTATACCCGCTCACCAGAAGGGTTCTGTCATCCTTCCTGTATATCTCATAGTCGAACACAATGGTTACTCTTTTGAAAGAAGAAACTGTCGTTTCTATCTGCACAACATCATCATATTGAGCGGATTTATGATACCTGCAATAAACCTCCGATACCGGAGTTACAATACCATGTTTCACCACCTCAGTATAGGGTAGATCCATCTCCCGGAAAAACTCTGTCCTACCCCTCTCAAACCAGTCCAGGTAATGAGAATAATAGACCACCCCCATGGAATCTATATCTGCAAAGATTACCCTGTATTCTGTAACACTCTTCTTCACAAAAATTCTCCTTTAAAAACAAAACCACGAGAGCACGAAAAATCATTAAAAATATTTAACCCAGAATCTAGAGGATTTTATTTCTGTGAGATTCTGTGGCCTATCACGGTTAATTCTTGATAAAAAAATCCATCAGATCGAATCCGTTTTCTATAGATAAGCCGCTTCTTTCTGCCGATTCCTCACTAAAATCAACCTGCTGCTTTGCCCCCTTCATGAGACTTGTTGAACTGCAAAAGGCAAAGGGAACTGCCTCTGAAGTATGGGTCTTCTTTACTATCGGTGTGCGGTGATCAGGAAGCACCATAATCTTATACTCTTCAAATTGCCGCATTCCTTCAAGAACAGTTTTCACCACCTTTGCATCAAAATCCTCTATCGCAGCTATCTTATTATCTATATCACCAGTATGAGCTGCCTCATCAGGCGCTTCTACATGAAGGAAAACAAAGTCCTTTTTTTCAAGTTCCTTGAGTGCATACTCAGCCTTTCCCAGATAATTGGTGTCTAGATACCCTGTTGCACCAGGCACTTTAATCGGACTTAGTCCCAGTGTTACACCAATACCTTTAATCAAGTCCACGGCAGAAATCACCGAACCCGTCAATCCATACTTTTCCTTAAATGATGGAAGACTGATAGGCTTCCCCTGTCCCCAGAGCCAAATAGAGTTTGCCGGGGACTTCGAGGCTGCAACTCTTTGTCTATTCACCGGGTTATCATTTAAAATCTTCCTTGCCTCATCCATCAACTGAAGTATCTTTTCCGCCCCTGCCCCTCTTGGCAGATAGGAAGCAGCATCTTTACCACTAATATCATGGGGAGGTGTTGTTTCCATCTCCTCCTTCCCATCCTTCCACACCACAAGGTGCCTATAGCTCACACCAGGATAAAACCTTATTTCATCGTTACCCAATTTCTGATCAAGTTCATTAATTATCTTCCTCGCTTCATCGGTAGTAATATGACCTGCACTATAATCTTCCATCATTGTCTCTCCATCCCCTTCTGATAAGGTGACCAAGTTGCAACGAAAAGCCACGTCACCAGAGCCGAGCTTCACACCAGAGCTCGCTGCTTCATACACTGCTCGGCCAGTGTAATAGCGCTTAGGATCATACCCTAAGATACTCAGATTAGCGATATCACTGCCAGGAGATATTCCCGGAGGTATGGTCTTAACCATTCCTAAAGTTCCTCCACGTGCAATAGCATCCATGGCTTCTTTTTTAGCAACCTTAAGCGGTGTCTTGTCACCCAATTCTTTTATTGGGTAATCTGCCATACCATCTCCGAGCAGTATAATGTACTTCATTTACTTAAAACCCCATATTGACGACTTCGTAAAAAGTCCACCTGCTGCGTTGCGCTTCATCCCTGCCCTGTTAAATTGAGTTCGATCCAGTTCCACCTCTGAATATGAGGCAGGGCTACTCAACTGGAAGGGTGAAATGCCATACATAATTATTTAACAGGGTGAATCATTCCCTGGCTGAGCTCGGGCCAAGCCGACGTACCCCTAAGTACGCCTCATTCCTAAAGATTCGCGCG
>JAZFSJ010000407.1:0-4019 GCA_036446115.1 Thermodesulfobacteriota bacterium
AAGGAAAAAGGAGTTTCGAGGAATTATTTGGATAAAGTAACGCGCCATTCGCATTCTATATTTTGCTACTGAAAGATAACAAAAACAATTCCTGTGAGAAAGTTTGGGATTGGCTTTAAACCTACCAGAACTCTAATACTATCTCCCAAAGATCCTTTTAAGGATAACCGCCATATCATTCTATGACACTTTCATTGACACACAAGCAATGTTCTTTAGACTACCCCCATTCCTAGAGGAAATGCTTTCCCCTATACTCAATATGCCGCAATGCATTCGGAGAGGGTACGCCTTATCAGGAAGTTAATGTGTACTTTTAGCTTCAGAATATATAGAGGTTGGGTTAAAACCTTTTCAGGTAAGCGTACTGTACTTTCTCTTTCCTGATAAATCTATGATGGCAGTTATTTGTAAGAAAAGTGGCTTCTCTGCTTAATCCCAGATTTTGCAGTAGATGGCTACTGCAAATTCTGGGTTAATAAGGCAAACAACAAAAGGAGGTAGATACCGATGGATAGTGGCGTAATCAAATCGTTTATTAAAGATAAGATTGGGATTAAAAAAGGTATTGTTGCACTAAAGCGTTTAAAAGATGAACCTTCTACCCTTGAAGAGTATGAGGGAAAGAGCACGATCTGCTTTATGATGCAGGAGGCATTAGAAGAGAATAAGGTGTTTTACACCACCACAAACAATAGGATGTGTCTTGGATGCGTTGCTACCGGGATGGACCGTGTGCCTGGTGAACTGAGTGAGGAGGAACTCAAGCAAAACGTCAGCTTTCCTGTTGAAGCAGTTAATACTTTTCAAAGCATAGAGGTTGCGGTTAAAGCTGAAAAGGAAGCGGTAAGGATTTTTCCTAAGTTTGATGAACTTTATCGCGCCACGGTGATTGGCCCAATTGAAAGGGTTAAAGATCCCGAGGTCTTGATAATCTTCTGCAATCCCGAGCAGGCCAATCTTTTAACAAGAGCTTACTGCTATGTAACGGGTACCTTCATTAAAGGGTATGCAGGTATTGGGGTCTGCAGGATGATCCTGCCTGAGGCCTTTGTGAATAAGGAACCGACTATTACTGTGAGCGACAGGACATGGAGGATTGCCTTAAAGCTTTCTCCCGACGAACTTACCCTAGTTACCCCTCCCGATAAATTAATGATGATGTTTGAAAACCTTGAACAGTCAAAGTTAGGAGGACCAAGCCCTGAAAGCTTTGAGAAGGCTTCTGAGTGACAATATAATTAAAAAGGAGATTATATCATGAGTCAGGAAAAAGTGAGTGTAAGTGCTAACGAGTTCAGGTGGTTTAAGCTCTATTTACCCATCCCTATGGGCTGTGCCATTATCACCACTGTGGATGAGCAGGACCGGGTCAATGCTGCCCCTTTCGCTATGGTCTTTCCCTGGCAGAACGATGAAAAGGAACCCCAACTCATAGTAATGGCTTTCAGTGGATGGCATACCAGCCAAAACATCAAAAAGACCAAGGAGTTTGTGGTCAACTGGCCAGAAGCCCATCTTATTGACCAAATCATGAAGACAGCGGTGTTCTATGATGAAGGGGTAAACGAACTGGAAGAGGCAGGGCTTCATGAAATGCCGGCCATCAAAGTAAAACCGCCGCGCATTATAGAATGCGCGGGTCATTACGAGTGCACATTGAACCGGATCATCGAGATGGGTGCAGGCTATCATATCATCGGGGACGTTGTTGACATTTCCCTTAATAAGGATTACGCTGCCATGAGTCGCGAGGAGCGCACGGAAAAGATCAAGCTACCCATTGCCTTTGGGGCACCGGTGGGACAGTGGTATTATTTCTGGGGTATCCCCGGCGAAACAATCAAAGCAGAATGGGAGAAGAAGGAATGAGTTATGATTAAATTTAACTCCTAAACCTCTTCCCTCGAGGGGAGAGGCAAACAATATATGGTTTAGCACGAGTAGTCGTTATACTTATTCATGAACGTATTCCACAGAATTTTATGGTGAATAATATGCTACCTTTTGAAGAAACAGCCCTCGAATTTCCTGATGTTCCAAGGTTTATCATTCTTAAGCTTGACCTTTATCGGAGGGGCATAGTTTGCACAGATAACATGGTGGAGGGATTAGGCAGGAAGAATCCAGGCCCATTGATTCTACGGGATGGTACATCTGTTCTTATGATATCCGGTAAATATGAATTTGAACCTTATACAATCGACCTCTTGGATGGTAACAAGGTCGGAATCTTTTTTGGAAATGAATTTATAGATGAAGCAGATTTTTCTCCAGCTCCTGAATTCTATGGAAAAAAGACAAGCCGGGGAACTCCCATGCAGGAAGTTGCCACTGCAAGGCCCCAGCGCCTTGACATCTGGGCACACCGGTTGTGTGATTTTTGGAAGGAAGGCAACCAATGCAAGTTCTGTGCGGTGAATACTGTCTTTAAAGACAGGGTTGCATCCACCGGAGAGATGAATCTTGATCATCAAGATGTTTATGAAACGGTTCACGAGGCATTAAAAGAACCGGGTAGGTTTTCTCAAATTACCCTTACAGGAGGTGCCGACCAGGGGGAGGACGGAACATTTGATTCTGAAACTGAACTTTATATTGAGCTCCTGCAGGCCATTGGAAAGAACTTTTCCAGCAAACGTTTTCCCAGCCAGCTGCTGTCATGTGGACTGTCAAAAAAACAGCTCAAAAGAATCCACCGTGAGACCGGTCTGCTCTCTTACTGTCCGGATATCGAGGTCTGGGATAAGGAGCGCTTCGCCTGGATATGTCCCGGCAAGGAAAAGTTTATAGGATGGGATGGATATGTAAGAAGTATGCTTGATGCGGTGGAGATATTTGGGCCGGGGAAGGTGTACACTAATATCGTAGCCGGCTGTGAAATGGCGGAACCCCATGGTTTTAAAACCGAGGATGAAGCGCTTAAGTCAAATCTTGAAGGTTGTGAATACCTGGCAAAACGTGGCGTTTCCATGATGAGTCTTGTCTGGGTACCTGTTAAAGGTTCTGCATTTAAAGGACAGAAACAGCCCTCTCTTGACTATTATGTCCGCCTGGTCAAGGGGCTCCGCGATATCCGTGTTGCCTATGGTTTGGAGGTACATAGTGATGACTACAAGCACTGCGGCAATCATGCAGACAGTGATTTATGCAGGATTGATTGAAAGGAGGAACTATGATTACATTACCAGAAGAGCTGAAAACATTGCTTAAAGATAAGAATGCCATAAAAGTTCTGGGGACGGTGGACGGCGATGGTGCTCCGCATGTTGTCTTCAAGGATTCAATCGCCCTTTTAGAGGATGGCAACCTTGCCTATGCAGAGGAGCTCGATTCCTCGCAAGCGAACAAAAACATGGTACGGGGCATCTGGTTTGATAAGCTGGTGAGTATCACCGTCGGCAAAGGCAAAAAAAGCTACCAGGTAAAAGCGCGGCCGGTGAAGTGTGCAATCGTTGGCCCTGTTTTTCGTGAGTTTCTGTCCCGGGCAAAAGAGCAAAGAGGCGCTGATGCAGATGTTCAGTCGGTCTGGATAATCACTCCAATCGACTGCAGGGATCAATCCCGCGAGGTGCGCCTGGAAGAAGAAAAGAAAAACGATCCTTACTACAACATCCACCTTGATAGATTAAAGGCTGAGAAATAGCTTTCTTGATCAAATTGTTTAGGAAACAGCCTGTAGAGAGATTTTCGACCAATCGCAAAGGACCGCTCACTGAGCAGGCCTTTTTTTTACATGCCAAGCTCTTTTCTATATGCTTCCATCACAGCTGCCGTAACCTTTTCATGGGAATTTTTCCTGGCATATTCTTCGGTACCGCTCACCGCTGCTTCTCTGAAAGGTGCCGGTACCTTCTCAAGCCTGTCTTTCGCTTCATCTTCCCATGCCATTGTAAAAGTAAGGCTGCGGATAGGAGCGGTCTCTTCTACTTCTTCCTTGATGCGGCCCATAATCATCAGCAACCAGATGCCCAAGATCAGGGTCGCTCCGCCTTTCAACGCCCAGGGTGTCCAGAAAC
>JAZFSJ010000408.1:0-2023 GCA_036446115.1 Thermodesulfobacteriota bacterium
ATGTGAAGACATTGGCTGACGTTGCCGGCACAAAGATTGATGAAGTATTCCTTGGCTCCTGCATGACCAACATTGGTCACTTCCGCGCCGCAGGTAAATTGCTCGAACAGTACGGTGAAAAAATACCTACCCGCCTATGGGTAGTACCCCCGACCAAGATGGATGAGAAACAACTAAAGGATGAAGGTTATTACGATATCTATGATGCGGCAGGTGCCAGGACTGAAATGCCGGGTTGTTCCCTATGCATGGGCAATCAGGCACGTGTTGAAGCGAAATCCACGGTGGTCTCCACGTCAACACGTAACTTCCCAAATCGCCTGGGGGATGGCGCCAACGTTTATTTATCTTCAGCAGAGATTGCTGCCGTGGTTTCAATCCTCGGCAAAATTCCTACGTATGAGGAATATATGAAATTTGCCGAGAAATTAGACCCCATGGCCGATGACATCTACCGTTACCTGAATTTCGATGAAGTGGATGACTATCAGGAAGCAGCTTCCAGGGCAGCAGCCAAACTTGCTGAAATCCCGGTGAAAGTGGCATAACATCAGGAAGTAAATAAAATAAAAGGGCGGTTTTAACCGCCCTTTTTTATGTACATGGACGTACTGTATGCTGCGGGTGCATGGATGCACAAGAGCGGCTATGTACATGGACTACTGTATGACGCGGGCGCATGGATGCGCGAGAGCGGCTATGTACAGGGATGTACGGGCAGAAAATTGCTCCTCGACTTTGTCTGGAAAATTGGTTCCAGACATTTTCTACCCGAATATGTCCTATATTCGTCCTGAATCGTTCTACCTCCTACTTCCATGTAGTCGTACATTTTCTGCACTTCCGCCATCCCTGGCGGTCGTATGGCGTAGCTGTATAGATCTCGGGATCTCCCTTGAGGGGTGCGCTCAGGAAGTGGCTTTAAACTTTCTAAGTTCATCAGAAATTATTATTGAACCGCTAGATTACTAACAATGCTTTTTTATATATTTTTTATACTTCAATTGTTCGGTCTTACGTTCTTCGTCAGTGATTATTGCTGGATTATTCGGATCGTCCGTTTCCCGATATAGAAAGCTGGCGTCTTTTATTTCTTGTAGTTCTTTTCTTGCATCTGCACACACTTTCATTTGCTCTTCTTTCTTTCTTTTTTCTTCCTTTTTCAGGACATTCCTTTCATCACGTTCTTGTTGCATTATATTCAGCAATTTATCCTGCTTTTCATTCCTCTCTTGTACTACTTGATCCTGCACAGGAGCACTTTTTATTTTTATTTTATTGGCGTCACTTGATGTAGGTTTATCGCCATAAACTATATTTCCATTTTCATCAATCCACTTGTAAACCTCTGCATTTGCATGACTCGCGCAGAACAAAAAGAAGATAATGATCAAAAATTTATTGGATGTATCTCTGCGAATTACCATTAATCTCTATCCTTTTCTTTAACTGAATCCTGCTCGAATTGTCCCTGTGTAAGCTGGACTCTATCGCTGCTTTAAGTTCCGTGCAAATACCTGCCAAGTCCGGGTGACATCAACCAACGATTGTGGAACACTTAGGACAAATAATGCGAAGAGGAATCAGCTTTGACGATCAAGATAGATATTCCAGCAGATGGAGAAAAGATAACAATAAGTAACGGAAAACTGACCGTGCCAGATAATCCTGTCATCCCCTTCATTGAAGGGGATGGTATTGGCCCAGATGTCTGGGCTGCGACCGTCAGGGTACTTGATGCGGCCGTAGAAAAATCCTCACAGGGGGCCCGCAAGATTCATTGGGCTGAGGTTTATGCCGGAGAGAAAGCTAACCAGCTATGTGGTAGCTGGTTGCCTGACGAAACACTGGATACCTGTAGGGAATATCTGGTTGCTATCAAGGGACCACTAACCACACCTATTGGTGGTGGCATCCGTTCACTCAACGTTGCCCTTAGACAAATCCTTGATCTTTATGTCTGTCTCAGGCCGGTACGTTGGTATGAAGGTGTGCCTTCACCCATTAAGCGACCTGAATTAGT
>JAZFSJ010000409.1:0-1978 GCA_036446115.1 Thermodesulfobacteriota bacterium
ACCGGTGATAACTATCTTTATTCCGTGTCGCCTGCGGGAGTTGAGAACTGGCGCTACCAGATGGATAGTTTCTCCAACGGTATTCCCTCGATCGGCCCGGACGGCACTGTGTATATCGGGGAGTTCATCGGTGGACCAACCACTAGCCTGTACGCGATCAACCCGGATGGGACACTGAAGTGGCAGTTCGAGTTAGCGGGGAATATCAACTACCAATCCAGCGTCGCACTGATCAATGGCGGAGAGACGGTAGTATTCGGCACGTACACGAATGAGGTCTACGCACTAAACGCCGACGACATGTCCATCCAGTGGATCTACACCGCGGAAAACATGGTCCAGGCCTCAGTGGCGGTAAGCCCGGACGGCCAGATCTTCTTCGGCGACTGGAATGGAGTTCAACACTCGATTGGCGGGGGGACGGATAGCTACCTCTGTGAATAGGTCGGGATCGCAGGTTGTTGAAAAGGAAAGGTGTGGAAGAAGAGCGTTTTGCCCGGCAAAAATATTTTATTAGAGTTTCTAAATGAAGAATAAAATTAGACGTGAATCATTGGAGAATCTTATCAAATAAGCTCATTGAGAATGCCTCTTTGAAGCAGTGTGCTTCAAAGAGGTTTTTCTTGTGTGCTTTGCAAATCTCGTGCTTTGCGCGGGGTCGCACAAGGGAATATTAGCACGTTCGTGCGTCCTTTGCTGCACGGGTGGTAGTTCACTTAACCTGTGCTCATGTGAAAAAAGATGGGGTTGTTATGAAGAAAGTCAGGCTGGGAAGGACTAATCTTGAGGTTACCAGGTGGGCTTTAGGGGGAATTCCCCTTTCTACCATGATGGGTGGAACTACTGAAGAGGAAATAGACAAGGTGATCAATGCCACCCTTGATTATGGAATAAACTTTATCGATACCGCGAGGCTTTACTTTGATTCTGAGACTAACATTGGCAAGGTGATGAAAACAAGAAGATCCGAGTGTATCCTTGCCAGTAAATCTCTTAGCAGGGGACGGGACGAATTGTTTGCAGATGTTAAGGAAAGCCTGAAGGAATTGCAGACGGATAAGATTGAGATCTATCAGATACACGACCTCCACCCCCATGAGGTTTCCGCCTTGATGGAAAAAGGGGGTGGGCTGGAAGGTCTCAAAAAGGCAAAAGAAGAAGGGATGATTGAGTACATCGGTTTAACCAGCCATCATACGGATGTGTGTATTGACCTGCTAAAAACCGGGGAATTTGATACGCTATTGTTTCCTTTTAATGTTATCGTGAAGGAGGCAGGAGAAAAATTAGTGCCTCTGGCCAAGTCTAATGATGTGGGGACCATAGTGATGAAACCTTTGGCGGGCGGGGCAATCAGAAATATAGAGAAGGCTTTTCGTTTCTTTAATGCATACCCGGTTGATATTATCTTAAATGGTGTTGCCAACATGAACGAGTTTCTGGCAAACCTTAAATGTGCCGAGAACCTCACACCTCTATCGCCTCAGGAGCTTGCCGATTTTGAAGAAGAGGTTGCACCACTGGGCAAAGATTTTTGTCGGCGCTGCGGCTACTGTATGCCCTGTCCCAATGATATCATAATTCCGGCTATGATTCATAACACCTGGCAAATAGTGAAAGATAAAAGTTATGAGGAACTCTCACCTGAAAAGAAGAAATTGGGTGAAACAGTAATCCCCTGGCTTATGGCTTGTGAGGAGTGTGGTCAGTGTGAAGAAAAATGTCCCTACAATCTTCCCACCGTCAAACGCAAAAAAGAGTTGATGGAGTTTTTTCCCACATAGAGTTCTGATAGCAAGTTCAATGGTAGTGTGGTGTCAAAAGTTTCATGCAAAAAAGGAACTTAACAAAATAAAAAAAGCACAGTCTTGGAGCTAAGTAGGAGTAATGGATTAAAGAAGTTGTTTTATTGATTAAATAGTGTTACAAAACGCTGTAGGAAGGGAACTGGAAGCGGGCGAAACGACGACTGTGACCC
>JAZFSJ010000410.1:0-3393 GCA_036446115.1 Thermodesulfobacteriota bacterium
CATAATTACTACCGGATAGCCATACCACTGATACATGGCGTAACAGTGTTTTTCTGCCGCCAGTTTAGTCACCGCATAGACACTCCGGGGAAGCATGGGGTGATTAATATCCATAGGGATATAAATAGGATTGCCATAGACCTCTGGTGAAGAAGCGTAGACAAGAAGCGGCCATGTCTTTGTCCTCACCAGCGTTTGCACAAAACGAAAGGTACCATACTCGTTATTCTTAAAATAGTCCTCTTGCTTTTCCATAGATTCCGGGATAGAGATATGGGCAGCAAGATGCACCACTACATCCAGATTCATCTCATCAATCTCCTCAAGGGTTAAATCATAAAATTTTCCCTCGATAAGTTTAAACTTTCCTCTAAACTGCTCTGATTTAATAAAAGGGTCCTTTTCAAAATATTCTCGGGAGAAATCATCTATTCCAATCACTTGGCTAACATCTTTTCTCTTTACCAGTTCATCCACCAAGTGAACACCATAAAGACCCGCGGCGCCTGTAATCAAAATTCTCATTTCCACTCCTTTCTTAAACTCCTATTTAATCAATGATAATGACACATACTCACATCATAGCAAACCCTCTTACAGTCTACTATACTCGATTGTGTAATGACTACTGAACATGCAACTGCTTATCATCTTCTCACAGGAAATACTGTGAGAAGAAAGGCATTAAATCCTTTTAAAATTCTAAAAATAGTGCCAGGATGCTTAACCATCCTTAAAAGATACCCGAAAATAATGCGGGGTCTCAGATAAAATTCTCTCAACATTTTTCTGGTACAGGTATTGAGCAACTCTTCATCCAAACCTCTTGGAATAAAAACAGGCTGCAGCAGGTTCATTTTACTCCAATCATTATTAAAAACCCCATACTGGTGAGCTATTTTATAAAGCTCAGAACCCGGGAAAGGGGTAAGCATCATTACACTGATATCATCCAGCGGTATCTTCTTAGCAAAATCTATAGTCTTAATTATAGTTTCTTCATTCTCTAAAGGATGACCAATCATAAAAAATCCCTTCGCTAAAATTCCCTCTTCTTTGGTCCAGGCAACCGCTTGCTCCACCTGAGCTAAATTAATCTTTTTCTTCTCCAGGTCAAGAATGTGCTGGGCTCCACTCTCAATACCATATCCTATCTCCCAGCATCCCGCTCTATGCATCAGCTTCAATATCTCCGGGGTTATCATGTCCACTCTTCCCAGACACGACCAGGACAGGTCTATCCCTTCTCTTATAATGCCCTCACAGATCTCAACTAATCTCGGTTTAAACAGCACAAAGGTATCATCTTCTATTAATAGTTCTTTTATCCCATATCTATGAACCAGCTCTTTTATCCAGGTGATAATATACTCAGCACTAAAAGCGCGACAATGATTGCCAAAGACTGATCGGTCACAAAAGATACAGCGATTAGGACATCCCCTGCTGGTGACAATAGATGCAGCTGGGAAACGTGCCATCTTGAAAGGAGGAGGATGAAATGATCGGGGAAACCCTTCAAGAAGGTCATGGGCTGGAAAGGGAAGCTGATCCAAATCGTGAATTACCTCTCTTGAGGGAGTGAGATGGACTGGCGTGTTCCCTTTTTCGCTCCCGCCTTTCCCTGTTCTATACACAACACCTCTTATCTGGCTCAGTTCCACACCATTCTCCAATGATTTCAATAACTCCACAATGGTCTCCTCTCCCTCTCCAATCACTCCCACATCAAAATCTGCGAATCGTTCCATGGTCTCCTGTGGAGATGCACTGATATGAGGTCCTCCAACAATGATGACACTATCCTTGTTAATCTGCTTTATACGCCTTGCCAGTTGAGCGGCAGCACCAATTGTAAAGGTGGTAGCAGATACACCTACATAACAAGGTGCAATCTCTTTGATTTTTTGCAGCACATGCTCTTGATCTAAATCCCTAGCCGCAGCCTCAATCACCCGGGTGTCAAAACCCTCCTGCCTGGTTACGGCAGCAAGTGAGATTATCCCCAGTGAGGGCATTGCATTGCCCGCCTTAGCCCATGAACCGTATCGTGCTCTGAGCGACATGGGGGGAGTCATAAAAACTATACCACTCATAGACTTATTCTCTTATCCCTAAAAATCCACACTAAAGGTCTAGTCCCCAAAATAGTCTTATTTGACGACTTCGTAAAAAGTCCATCTGCTGCGTTGCGCTTCATCTTAAGTCATTCCGACGTACCCCTAAGTACGCCTCATTCCTAAAGATTCGCGCGCCTTGCATCTGGATATTTTTACTGTGTCGCCTAATTTCTGACTTTTTACGAGTTCATCAAGGTTTAGCCCCCAAAATAGTCTTATTTGACTCTTGAATAACATGTTTTTCATTATTATTCCAGTAATTAACACACACCCCTCACGCCCGTAAACTATCACCCACAGGGATAAACCTCTAAAAAGGGGTTGGGGTCAAAACCGAAGAAATTTCTTGTATTTCACTTCTATTTTGATAAACTAGCAAAATATCAGTTGACATAGTCAGCAGCCATCTACCAGTGGTGGATCTAAGCAATATTTAGGTTATAGGACTTAGAAGAGATACTAAACCATCAGGGACTCCCATTGAACAAATCACCTAAAATATTAATCATCATCCCGGCTTTTAATGAGGAGAAAACCATTGCCCAGGTTATTGGTGGCGTTAAAGAAAATGCACCATATTGTGACATGCTGGTAATTAATGACGGTTCCTCCGATTCTACCGCCGAACGTGCTAAAGCTTCAGGTGCTAAGGTTATTCATCTACCCTTCAATATGGGATATGGAATTGCCCTTCAAACGGGTTATAAGTATGCTCTAAGGAAAGACTACCACTATATGGTGCAAATGGATGGCGACGGTCAGCATGACCCTTACTATATCAAAGCGCTTTTAGAGGTGGTCACATCTGGAAAAGCTAATGTCGCCATAGGGTCTAGATTTTCAAAAAACAGTAATAATGACATTTACCGGGCTGGCTGGATTAAAAAAACTGGAATTATGCTGTTTGCTTCTATTACCTCAATTATCATAAGACAAAGAGTTTCAGACCCTACCTCAGGATACCAAGCCATTGATCGAAAAGTGGCAAAGTTTTATGTCAGCGAGTCATACCCCTGCGATTATCCCGATGCAGACGTTATCATCATGCTCCACCGGGCAGGATTTAAGATCAAAGAGTTTCCTGTTGTCATGCACCAAAATAGAAATAAGAAATCTATGCATAGTGGTATAAAACCACTTTATTACATCTTTAAGATGTTCCTTTCAATCTTTCTCACCCTCTTGCGGAAAAGAGAACTTCTAAACCATAGGAATTAGAGGCTATGCCCCTACGACAGAAGATTTTCGCCATTATTATCAGTCTTACTCTTCT
>JAZFSJ010000411.1:0-2740 GCA_036446115.1 Thermodesulfobacteriota bacterium
ACTGTATGCCCCTTATAAAGTCCCACCACCGCTCACTCCAGCTATCACCGTAGACAGTTTTTAACACCAATAGGGTGGTGGCGGTATCATCTGTATCAGGGAAACTCTGGGAGTTGAAATTAAACCCCCATCCCCCGGGCAGTACCGGAATTACCATCTGATAGACCCAATCACCGTATTTACTGTGCTGTCGGCTCCAGAGGAACTCCACCCCTTTTTTAATAACTGGGTTTTCCAGAGGCAGATTCGTTTCATACAGCGCCATGAGCGTGGAGAAGGTAGCCGGAATGGTTGCGTCAGCCGGTGTTTGGTGTATACCGATGGGCAAGTGTTCTTGAAAGAATCTGAGACCTTCAAGTGCTCTGTTAAACCCAGATTTTGCAGTAGACATCGTGGCGAGGCGTAGAAAACCGCAGCGAAACGAGCAGTTGGAGCGATTTTGCGACGAAGGCATATTCATAAATATGTTGAGGAGCAGAATCGTGAAACAAACGTTGCAGCAAGGATTTTCAAGCCGCAGTAGATGGTTGCTGCAAATTCTGGGTTAAATATCTCTTCCTGGTTAGCTATATCCCCAAGGGCCTTAAGAGAAAGAAGGGAAAAGAAGGTATTGGGCAGGCTGTCATAGAAGAGTCCATCAGTAGTATTTTGCTTGGCAAGCAGCCAATTGAGGTATATCCAATCGGTGAGGAAACCAGAAGGATCAAGAGAAGAGATATCCACTCCACACTCTTTTTTACACTCTTCTGCTATTTGCTTAATGGCCAAGATGTTTTTTTCATCGTGGAGGATTCTCTTTCCTTGCTCTCCACTGAGAAAGAGTTCGGTAATGTAGGCGTCCTCTGGTGGATAGAAGAAGGCCCTCTTCTGTAAGACCACCATCAGGGGGATTGATATGATTCTTATCCAGGATAGTTGAGGGGCAATAGCGAGGAGGGGGAGGAGGGGAACATCAGGAATAGAGGAAAAGTGATACTGGTCAAAAAGGGCTAAGGTGATCTGATAGATTCCATAGACAGATTCTGCCCCGCCGTGTGAGAGGACATAGTCTCTGGCACGCACCAGGATGGGATCCTCTTGCGAGTAACCAGAAAGCTTGAGGGCAAAGTAGTTGAGTGTGGTAAGACCCAGATCTGCAGGACCACCATCATAAAATGGCCAGCTGCCGTCCTCTGATTGAGTATGTATCAGGTAGCGGCAAAGTCCTTCTATGGTTTCCCTCTCTTCCCCTTCTTTATTGAGGTAGTAGTAGAGAAGAACCTGGAGGGAAGTGTAGAGGGTATTGGTCTGTACATAACTGAGCCAGTATCCCTCTTCATTCTGGTCTGCTTTCAGGGCCCCCTGGGACATGGTGATGGCCCTTTCAAGTTGGTCACTATTCACCGAGGCGGAAAGTGGGGCTCCTCCCAGGAGAATTGAGATGACCACAATGTATATGAGACATCTGTTTCTTGCCATTCACTGTCCTTAAAGAGCGTTCACGGTCTACATCTAAAAAACAGAGAATATATACCACACTGGATATTCCATCAATAGAAAAATCCCCTATCATTGCTGCTGCATCTAACGGTGCTCGGCAAGTTTGTGTCGGCAGAGGGCCTCAAGAACGATAGCAGTAGTCAATGCAGATGAAACAGCATTCACCACATACCCTGCATCAACCCGTCCTACATAGAAGATACCCTCCTTCCAGTTACCATAAATGGGGTCTTGCTCCGCCAAAAGATACTCAACCGCTGAATCGATGAGAGAACCAGTACGGCCTGCGTTAAGGAGTGTCAGAATCGCTAAGGCAGTGTTTAAGTGGGGATCACCTCGGTCCCAAAAAATAGTGCCGTTCAGGTTGTGTTGGGCAGTTTGCTCTAGTTCGTCAGCCAAAATCTCGACTGCAGGCTTAAGAGCGGGTACGGGCCCTTCGTGACAGGCACGCGAAATATAATAGTGGTATGAATAATTATAGGGATAATAGACACTCACTTCCTCTGGCTGGGTAGCGTAAAACTTATTCTTCGTAGCAGTATTTATAAAGGAAATAGACTCTTGTACACCGGGAGTGTCAAGGAGATCATATCGAGCCAACACATAGAGAATGCTTGCATTCACAACTAAGTCCACGTCGTTAGGAAGAGAGTTATCAGGTGGATCTCGATAGGCAAGCCAGGTAAGGAATGCTCCACTGGCGTGAGGGAGCCACTCAGGGTTTATTCGCCGGGGTACTTGCCCAAGATCACGCCAATCGGAGAAAAATCGTTCTATGGTAACATCAATTACAGGTCCCCCATCTAACAGAGAATGGTCAAGCAGAGCGGCATATACTGTGGCGGTAACATCTGCATCCGTTGAAAAAGCAAGATCGGGTGGAAAAAAACTGACATTAAATGGAGCTCGTGATCCCATGTAGAGTGGGCCTTGTAAAACCGATTGTAGCCAAAGGGCAAGTCGCCAGTCCACGCAGTTAAAGCTCACTCTTTGATAAGGCCAATATCCAAAAGTTCCAGCGTCGGGATCACTCTCTCGTGCTTCGAATCTTAGCATGAGGTCAATGGCTTTCTGCCGCATAGTTTGGGCATCAATGGCTTCAGCAAGGGTAAGGTCTAGTGTATCGATATTTTCATCAGTAATAATTGAGAGGGCATGGTGAATAAAAGTGGGCATAAAAGGGCTGACGTCACGAATGCGGATAAAGGGATACTCTGCAAGGTAAAGGTATTGGGGCCAGTTACCGGCAAAGTCCCTACCG
>JAZFSJ010000412.1:0-5840 GCA_036446115.1 Thermodesulfobacteriota bacterium
CGCGTAGACCCCGTAGGGCGCGATCGAGGGGTGGGCGAGGCCGACCCGCGCCGGCGCCCGGCCGCTGTGGACCTGATGCAGGAACGGCACGTTCATCCAATCCGCCATGGCGTCGAACAGGGAGACCGCGATCTCGCGTCCCTCGCCGTCACGCGCGCGCGCGTAGAGCGCCTCCAGGATCGCCATGTAGGCGTACATGCCGGCGCCGACGTCGCAGACCGAGACTCCGACCCGGCCCGGCCCCTCGGGCCGCCCGGTGACCGCGGCCAGGCCGGTCTCGGCCTGGACCAGCAGGTCGTAGGCCTTCATGCGGGCGTAGGGCCCGTCCTCGCCGTAGCCGCTGATCGAGCAGGCGACAAGGCGCGGGTCGCGGGTCCTGAGCTCCGCCGGATCGAAGCCGGCGCGCGCTGCGGCGCCGGGCGCCAGATTCTGGATGAAGACATCGGCGCGCCCGATCATGCGTTCGAGCAGGGCCCGGTCGCCCGGATCCTTGATCCCTACAATACATAGAGGAGGTTTCTTAAGGCACTCAGATTAAGAGAAAAGAGGAGATTGTACTCCAGATAGTCCCCTGCCGAGCAGAGAATACAGGGGGTAGGAGGGAGATTCATAAGTGCCTCTCTAAGCGGCAAGCTTTGAATATTTGGAACTACCTTAAGGCTCTTTAAAAGCTGGTGACAGGGGTACACATCACCATTCACATCTATATGACAGTAAAACCGACCTGCCCAACAACGCACCTTAAAAGGTGACGTTTCCAGTACTACCTGCCTGTAATCAAGCCATTTGAAAAGTATTTCAAAATAACGTTTTGAGTTAATAATTACTTTAGGGTATTTCCCTTTTAAAGAGATGAGTTCTTTTATCGTTTTTCTGTACCCCTCGGAGGATGGCAAAAGAGATGTAGTATCCCCTGCTGCTGACTGTGGATGGTGAAGGAGTTGAAAGGCAGCCCTAAATCCCATCTCCTGGGCCTTATGTAAGATAAAATTCACAGAATTAAGGTTGTGACGAGTAAGGGTGGTGGTAGTCATTACCTTCAGTTCAGCCCCCTTAGCGGCTTTAATTGCACGCATCACTTGACCATAGGCATCATCCCTTTTGTGGAGGTTATGAACATCTTCTTCACCGTCTAAGGATAAAATAATAAGATCTAAATTGCCTAATTCTTTTATTCTTTCTTCCACCAAAGAGCCATTGGTGTTAAGACTTACAAATATCCCCCGTGACTTGGCATAGTCTATGAGGTGTCCGATATCCTCCCGCAAAAGAGGTTCTCCACCGGTTAAGCCTAATCTTTGAGTCCCCATAAAAGAAAGTTGATCTATCAGATCCTCAATCTGAGAGGTGGTGAGTTCATTTCCCTCTCTTTTCCAGATTTTGCAGTAGTTGCACTTAAAGTTACAGCGCGTGTTGGTGGTGAGAGTAACGTTCAATAGTTTAGGGCGTTTGAGGATATGTCCCTTCAAAACAGTAGTACAACCTGAAAGAGCCGTCTTTATATGCACTTCTTTAGACAACCTCCTTTAAGGTTTCTGCGATATAGTAGACATCCTTATCTTTCAATGAGGGGTAGAGGGGAAGATAAAACCCCTGCTGGGAGAGGAACCGGGCATGGAGACTCTCTGTCTGATAGTCCTTAAAGAGTTGATGGGATGAACAGTCAATCAGGAATCCCTTGGTACCATCAATTCCTTTTTTGAATAATTTCTCCATTATCCTCTCCCGGTCTTTTACCTTGATAACATAATTGAGATAGGTGCTCTCAGCATCGGGAATGACCGATGGAATGTCAATTTTCTTATGATCTTTTAGAAGGGCATTTAAGAGTTCTCCATTCTTTTTTCTCTTTTCATTATCGCGGTCTAAAATCTTAAGCTGTTCTATCCCCATGGCTGCCTGGAGGTTAGCAAATTTAACCCGATAATATACCGGTGGTTCACTTCGGGTTAGTTCACTTAAGTCCTCATTGAAGGCCTCATCTATCATACCCCTTTTGATCTTATTCACAATGGCAAGAACAGGATAGACTACAGTACTAAATATAAGGGGTGAAGTGGCAATCCATATCACCATGGCTGACACGAGATCCTTTGCTATTTTGAAGGAAGATGGCAATCTAAAACCCTGGACCACACTTTTCATCTCTTCGTAAAGCTCCTTGCTATCGGTAACCGCCATCCCTCCCCCCAGACAGTTTAAATTCTTCACCAAACCAAAACTAAAATAAGCAATCTCCCCGAAAGCTCCAACTCTTTTCCCTTGATAAGATGCACCAAGGGCCTGGGCAGCATCTTCAATCACTCTGATACCATGTCTTTTAGCTAAACTTAAAATTTTATCTATTTGAGCCGGCTGACCATAGAGGTGAGTAAGGAGAATTGCTCCTGTCTTTTCTGATATCTTTTCCTCTATAAGTTCCGGGGAAATGTTATAGGTTGCCGGATCGATATCAACAAACTTCGGGTACATTCCCGCCCAGATCACTGTACTTACCACCTCCGGCACATTGAAACTTGGTATGATAATCTCTGAACCAGGATTGAGTTTGAGCGCTTTAAGGGATACGTAGAGGGACATCCTCCCGGAAGGTAATGATAGGGCGTACTTTACTCCTAGATAATGAGCAAACTGCTCCTCAAACTCTTCTATCTTGTTACCCTTAATTATCTCTCCCTTTAGGACCGTTTTAAGGGCAGTCAACACCACAGGCCAGGAGAGATAGAGTTGTTGTCTTACTATCTTCTTAAATCTCATCTTTCCTATTAGTGCTTTGAGATTATCCCCATCAAGTTTCTTCCCAAGAACTCGATCCTCTCAGCATGAAACTTATTAAAAACCTCCTCCATCTCTTTCCGACTGAATCGCTTGGAAGAGGAATCGCTTCCCACCCTGGTAATCCATTTTGCCATAAAGGAGATACTCCTGTTCTTAGATGAGGCAAGATTAATAACCGGTTCACTTATGATCAGCTTTTTTTGAGCACTTTCTAATGCCTTATAGATGAGCTTTTCATGATGGGGATAGAACTGATAAAGACTGTTATGGATGATGATGCACTCAACTTCGGGTATTTCAGAAACCATTACATCCTGAAGAGATACATTGATCCCCTTTTTCTTTGCGTGATTGACAAACCTGGGGTTTATGTCAAGACCCTGGTAAGTATTTCCCTTAAGGTAATCAACGATCTGGCAATCACCACAACAAAGCTCAAATATACTCGAGTCTCCTATCTCTCTACTTAAAGCCTCGTAGTGTTTCCGATAATTCCTTCCATAGAGAATCTTTTCAATAAGCCTATATGTTACCGGATGCCAATATGCTAAACCCATCTCTTGCATTTTCTTGTTCCATGAAAAAGTAACAAGTTTAAAAAGATTATAGCTTAACCCATCTGACCTTTCCTGAACTCTCCAACGGTATATCCTTTACCAGAGATACCTCGATAGGGTAGCTCATAATCCCGCTGAATTTTCTCTCTATCTTTTGAGGCAAATCCACCGCATTAGTGAGTAATGATACTTTAATCCCTCCATCTTTCCCCCTGTTAACCTGGAAACCAACCGTCTCATCAAAACCATATATGATCTCCTGAAAGAATTTCTCAGTATACCTTCTTCCATTGAGGGTAAGAGAATTGATCCTTCTTCCTTCTATGGAACTCATCAGTGGATAAGATTTGCCACAGGGACAGGGTTTATTGAGCTTAATGGCTAAATCTCCCGTATCATAACGTATAAGGGGCATTACCCGATTCGTCAAATCGGTCACTACGACCCGTGCAACCTCACCTGCCTTTGCCTCCTTTCCACTCCCCTCTTCCAAAAACTCTACATAATGTGAAAGGGAAAGGATGTGATTTCCCACCCCTTCACCACATTCATGAGCTACTACTCCCAGCTCATGTGAACCATAATTGTCATAAACTCTACAGTTGAAGGTCTTAGATATCTTTTCCCGCTGTGATGAAGAGAGTGTAACCTCATCAGTCTCTACCGCCTTAACCGAGGTTATTTCCTCTCCTTTTCTCTTTAAATAATCGGCAAAAATGTACCAGAAGTAACTATTCCCTTCAAGGAGAAAGGGGGAAAACCGTTTGATCTCTTTGAGTACATCCTCTAAAAGGTGTTCTTCTGTTGCCATTCCATCTAGAAGAGGACGTAGAAACCTCTTACGGTGAACCAAAAGATAAACCAATTTCCTAATGAGAGGAAATGGCTCATGGTTCAGGGCAGAAGAGGAATATTTGCCCTCATAATCACCGTGAGAGAAGTTTCTCACGGTCATTATCCTTCTCCCCAGCCTCCAGCCCGTTAGGTAATATCCATAGAGAAGATTAGCATACTGATGGTTATAGCACTCAGAATCAACGAAGACCTGGAGAGGCTTACCAGTAGTGCCTGAAGAATAGACAGGTACTATACTATCCCTTGCTATGCCCCGTGCTATCTTTTTTTCCGCAGGATGGCTATTTAAGGTTTCCTTATCCACTACCGGGAGTTTAAGAAAATCGCTCCTCTCTCGAATATCAGCAGGATGAAGCCCCTTGTTCTTTAAAAGGTCGCGATAGAGAGGGACATTATCATAGGCAAAGGAGATGAGCGATGTAATCTTTTTCCACTGGATGGCCTCCAGTTCTTCTAAAGATAAAGATTCTCCTTTTCGGATCTCCTTAACGATTGACCAGGCATTATAAGGAGTTAATCTTCCTGCACAGGCGTAGAGGATTTCCAGTGTTCGACTATAGAAAGTCATTTCCTGTTTTCCCATACACATTAAAATTTTGTAATCATTTACTTCTTTTCAGGGTTAATGGCAAGGAGCGTTTCAAAAATATTATCTGCTACCAGTTGGGCGGCTTTAGGTCCATAATGGCAATCATAATCGGGAATCGCCCACAGTGGCCTTGCCTCTAAACCTTCAAAAGATAAGAGGGGATTACAATAAGCAATCCCCTCTTTTTTACACATTGTTTCCAGTTTCAAATTTAAGGGGTATTCGACCCACTCCTCTTTTTTAAGAGGTCCTGCCCAAAAAAGAGTTGGCAGATCTGCGACCAGTAATTTTATTCCCCTTTTTTTGCAAAGATCATTAAGGATCTTCACCTGCTTCATCGCATTATCCCATCGATCATAAACTTTGCCGTAGTATGCATCATAGTAGTTGTAGGGGTTATACTTCTGGTTCTTATATCGAAACAAAATGAAGCTTAACAAATTAGATTTAACGAAAATTTTTTGAAACCAGTAACCGTAGTGTGGATCATAAAGGATTCCTCCCCGAAATTGCCAGGAGGGCCTTACAAAAGTATCGATAAAAAACCCCAAAATGAGCATGTCCGGATTCAACAGAGAAGTCTTTTGCTCAAAAGCCCCTATAATTTGCTCTAAGCTATATCCCGGAACTCCTCCATTCCACACCTTAAATTCTCTTCCTTTTTCCCTGTAGTGATCATTCAATTTCTCTTCAAGCATACAACTATAAGTATTTTCATAATCTACACCGACCCCAAATGTCATGGAACATCCAATAACCAAAATATGGAAAGATTGGGGATCACTAAAAAACTTTTCTTTGTTATCTCTAAACCCATAATCATTGATTTGATAGGTAAATCCCTCCAAAGTTTTTCTTTTAGAAGGAATCAATTCATAATAATATTTTTTCCCTTCAACTCCCTGTAGAAGAGGCCAGGATCGAGCATAGTGCTCAATACGATTAATTCCTAACTTTGTTCCCTGCATTTTAATGTACACACGCGTCCCTATTTCTAGCACCAAAAAGGTTACAAAAACACTTATAAGAAAAAGGGCAGCATTTAGAAAAATATCTTTTTT
>JAZFSJ010000413.1:0-3328 GCA_036446115.1 Thermodesulfobacteriota bacterium
ACCTTCGTTGAGGTGGTGTTAGATTGATCAACTGACACCACTTTGGCATATGCCTCAGGAAGCCTGAGTGTTATCTCTGATGTCAGATTGATTTTGAGGTTGGTGTGCTTTGGTACCCACTTCTCTAGTGAAACTACCGCGGCAGAATCACCCAGGCGCGTAATATAACCTGGAATGCCCCTTTCTGACACTGTCTTGCCTTCTACCAGAAAGCAGTTAAAGGGCAGTGGTAATTCAAGATCGGTAAATGCGGGGGGTTCCTTAGTTACTAAAGAAGTCTGGTAGTTACCTTCTATGCCAGTGACATCATACAGAGTCACCGGATGATCTATGCCCTTAAATTGTACTTCCAGAGTTTGTAAAACCCGCACCTGTGATCTTACCTTTTTATAGGTATCTGGGCTGATCAAAATCTGTCCACCTGTGGTGTACGATTCAATGCGATAGGTGGTGTTAATGGCGGTACCCACTGCACCATATTTTGAACGTTTTTCCGAGCCAATATTCCCCACAATCACCTCGCCGGAGTTAATACCCACCCCCATTTTTAGTTCGGGTAGATTATGTCGCACCTGCTCTTTATTTATTTCCACCATTTTGTTTTGCATTTCAATGGCACATGCAACGGCGCGTTCCGGATCGTCATGAGCGGCAAGGGGCGCACCAAAAAAAACCAAGATGCCATCTCCTTGAAATTCGTCTACCGTTCCACGGTAGCAGGCAATGACTTCTACCATAGGTTCTAAGTAGCGATTGAGGATGGTGATTACTTCACGAGGAGATAGTTTGGATGATAGAGAAGTAAAACCCCGTAAATCGGAGACCAGCAAGGTGATCTCGCGGGTTTCTCCACTCATTTCTAGGCCCCTGGGTGATTCGAGCAATTCCTCCACCACTTCATTACTCAGGTAACGCCCAAAGGTAGCGCGGATAAAATCCCGCTGGCGTATGCCCTCCAATTTTTCTCTCTCTTCTCTGATATAACGATACACAACCAGGGAAATCAAAGCAAGGGCAATCATGAGGAGTGGACGGATGATGTGTAAAATGACATGGCCGTATAAGAAACTTACACTTGCAACACCCACATACGAAACCGCAAGCAAGAGGGTACCAAGGGAAAAATAGAGGGAGGCAAACCGAAGCGATAGAAGGAACACCAGGGTAAGTAGTATCCCTTCGATCATGAGCATCTCAAGACTTGATAGTTCTCGCAGAAACAATTTTGTAAGAATAGTATGCATTGCATTGGCATGGACTGCACTCAAAGGGGAATGAGCATCGGTTGGTATCGGCCCTATGTCCGAGGTGCCGGTTGAGACCTCAGAGACTATAACGATCTTCCCTGGTAGCTCCTCTCCCCAGATCTCCATTTCATCCTGGTCTTCCGAGGCACGCAGGACATCGGCAAAATTATAGTGTTTCATCCGCTCCCATGAACCGATGAAATTGATTACCATATTACCGTTACGATCGATGGGAATAACTATGTCATCTGTATCAGTTGTGCCGGGGCGCCTGGCACCTTTCAGCGTAATGCTGTTTCCTGGTTTCACAATGATTTTATGTGGGGGGACTTTGAGGTAGTCGCAGATCGCTCGAAGGGAGAGGCTGGGGTAAAAGGCGTCTTGATATCTCACAAGTAGTGGTACACGTCTGAAGACACCGTCACGGTCAGGCTTGAGGTTCAGATAACCTAATCCCTTCGAGGCGGAGGCAAGAGTGGGAAAGGTTATCAGAGGATTTACACCGGCATAAAATTTTGATGCATCTCCTTCAACCGCAACCTTCCATTTTGTGCTTTCGAGGTATTGTAACTGTGTTGCGTTGTCGGCATTGGTGAGTTTGGCAGGTGTCCCCTTAACCAATTCGAATGCCAGCCCAAAATACACGTTGCCGGCCCTTATGGCAGCATCTTTAAGTTTGGTATCGTCCTCGTCATTTGAGGGGGCCGCGAAGATAAAATCATACAGTTGAACTGACACCTCCATTGCTGCCAGATTGTTAACTACTTGCGCGTATTGAGACCGGTTCAGGTAAAAATTGCTGAGCTGTTGGATGCTGGAGTTGTTGAGATCTACATGGACGATGGTATCATCATAGGGGGGGCGGAGATTTTCTAAAGAGGAGCGGAACCGAAAAAGCTGATCGATAGTCTGGTCGTTCCATCGCTCAAATACGTCGGGCAAGATCCAGAAGAAAAGATGTGCTGTAATAAACGAGCTTAGGATTAAAATGATTGTGATGTGCAGGTGTTGTTTCTTATTGGTGTTCAATCGTGAATGTCCTGCTGTAGAAATTGTGTGCCGAGACCTCAGCTGCAATGGCGTCGAAATCAGGGGAACCCGCTTTCGCATCCTTGCTGTTTCCGCGAACGTTTCCTCCAATTAGCACGGGGCGTTCGGCATTAGTGGTAAGTGTGCGATGCCGTCTTTTTATCTTGCGGATCTGGGCGAGGATCTGTTCAGCCCGTTCCTGCTTGTTAACAGTACTCGGGGATTTTTGTTTTTTGAAAAGGGCCTCAAGTTCGGTAAGACGTGTGGCTGATGCCATTAAATAAAACTTTTCCAGCCCGACATGTTCATCCAGCTCAAACCACCTATCGCCTTGAGGGATCAAATACCGTTTCGATGTCTTGTAATCTGTAGTAAATTGTTCCAGCTCATAGGGAAATAACATGAGTGCACCATCCTGTTCACTGTGGTAGATCACATACACAAAACACTCTTTCTGCAGTTCCACAAGCAACTTTAACTTATCGCCTGTTTTCAGCGTGGTATCACGAGTGATGGCGACAAGCCGCCGATCGTTTTCCTGTCCCACCATTGCTCCAAACGCCCAACGGAAACAAACGTTTTTTTCTTCCTTCTGTACGGCACGTGCCCGGGGGGTCGTTAACAACATCATACAAAAGGCAACCAGTAAAAGAGGCAGTCCCCATAGTTTAAAAAATTTCATAAGATTCCCTCCCTAGCTAAAGCTGGATACCGTCAAAGAAAACCACAGAGAGCACAGAGATAGGATTAACTATTAATAAGTTAAAAGGATTTTCCCTCTGTGTCCTCCAACCATTGTTGAGGTTGATGTATCTCCCTCTGATAACTCAACAGAAGTCTTTATAAGAGGCAATATCCCATCAGTTACAGCCTTCAACACTTCCTTCACTTTCTCATCTTCCTCCATTATGCGTAGTATCTCCGTGCTCCACTTGTAGTATACTCTTATGGTCTCCTTACCTTCCGGGGTTTTATCTAATGCTTCATCTCTGAAGTGTCTCAAAACCTTAATTTCTTCTGAGTCCTCACCGTAGATCAGCGATAAGAAACAC
>JAZFSJ010000414.1:0-4396 GCA_036446115.1 Thermodesulfobacteriota bacterium
GGTATCCACCAGATGGAATATATTGGAAGGGGGCATGGTGGTAGCCATCTCACCCTCATTCATCATCTTCTCAACAATAAATCCATCAAAGGGGGCTGTAATGACAGTGTCTTTAAGATCTTGTTCAGCCCTTTCTAAAGTAGCTCTCGTGCGCTGGACTCTGGCTTTGGCGAGATCTCTTTCTGTGGTGATATCATCGAGACTTTGGGAGCCCACCACACCTTCTTCAAATAGTTTTTGTCTCCTTTTCAAGGTAGAACCGAGGTATTTCAATTGTGCCCTGGCTTCTTTCAGGTAAGCTTTTGCCTCTTTAACTACGATACGCAGCATTTCCTGTTCCAGCTCTACCAGGGGCTGTCCTTTTTCTACCTTGTCACCCTCATCCACGTAGAGCTTTTCAATCCTCCCGCTTGTCTTGGGACTTATCATCGATTCCTGCTTGGGGAAGATTGTCCCTGTAGTATATATGGAGGAAGCGATATCACCCCTTATCACTTTGGTAGCAATGACAGAGATCACAGGTTCTTCAGTTGCTGTTTTAGCCCCATTTGAACCACATCCAGCTGAAACGAGTAATAAACACAGTGGGGTTAACTTGATCATAGGATGTGTGGCAACACAGGATTTCAGGAATTTTGTATATATAAATATAATTTTATCTGCGTATATCTGCGCAATCTGTGTCCTATTTAACTTGGTTGGTAATTTCATTATTTCTCCTTCGTAAACGAGGATATTATCCCGTTCAGGTAGCGCCATTTAAGAAGAGGTTAACAATGATGGGAGCTTTTTCCCTCAGTGAGTCCTGTTGCTGGTTATAGATCCAGTTAAACGAAAAGATATTCATCATCCCTAAAAGGGCGGTGGAGAGATCATCAGCATTACCCTCTTTGAGCACCCCCTCTTGCAACCCTTTGTTAATCACATCACTTATCAGTTTACTATAGGCAAAGTGTTTAGTGATAAGTTGATCTTTCAGATTATGGTTCATATTTGCATTGAGCACGTTTAGTTCCCAGGTAAAGATCTTAAAAAAATCAACGTTTTGTTCAATAAAGGCTAACACTACCTCAACCAGGCAATTCAGCTTTTCAAAACAATTGGTATTCTTGCCCACCTCTGTGAGAAGAGTGTTATATAAAAGATCGAATTTCTCAATCATCATGGTGTAGTAAAGCTCTTCCTTATTTTTGAAGAATTGATAGAGAGTGCCAATGGCAAACTCTGACTCTTTGGCTATCTCAGCGACGGTAGAATTATGAAAGCCGTTTTGCGCAAATATCCTTTCTGCCGCTCTCAAAATTTCCTCTCTTCGTGCTTGATACTCCCGTTCTTTTCTGCTCAGTTTTTCCATGATGGCACCAATTTGAATAGATATTCATATAGTGAAGTAACGTTCATTATATTAAGCCATTATTCATTTTTTGTCAAGATGATAATAATATCGGCCTAACTGACCTAATTTTTTAGTAAAATCTTTATATATATTATATGCAATATGATATTAATAAATATAAACTCCACCTGTTATCCCTCGTTAATTTTGTAAGTGTACTGCAGCATTGCTAACAGTAAATTCCTGTTGACCTTTTTAGAGGGGTTGGATGAAACTCCAAGCTTTAAAGGTTGTTAGAGTATATAACCAATCAAATTTATGCTGGAGTTTTCTGCCTTCTTAGTTTATCAAAGGCATAAAGGAAGGCTGAACTTGCCATGGGACGTGAATATTGGGGGGCACGCATCTGGGAGGTCTTCTTGCCTTGCAATTGTTCTATGGTGTAAGCATGAGGTGGTACCCAATGTTTTCCTCTTTTGATGCGAATAAAGTTATATGTTCTTTCAAGTCGTGCCTGTGTGACTTCTTCACAAGACACCGCTTCCGGCGTGGTCCACCACAAACCACTTTTCTTCCAGATGAGTGAATGGACACCCTTAACAATCTGTATGGCCTCATCCTTGAGCCCTCTCATCAGAAAGGCAGAAGCGAGTGAATAATTGATGGCAACCCAGACCTCTGGGGTCTGTTCTTCATCGGGAATGATACCTTCCGTGGTGATTCCTGTGACAACCCCTCGCTCACCATTGAAGTAGTTGAGGCAGTTATACTTGAAGATGGACCGGTATGCCTTAATGATGTGCCCTGGTTCATCAACAGGCGGAAGGTCTAAAAGATCAGCATACCACTGTCCGCAGAGCTGATCAGCCATAACATCTTTGCACCCCTCATAACAGTCGTAGTACTCTCCATTCCAAAGGGTTTCGTGGAAGGATTCCTTTCCCTTCTCCAGCCAAATCTGGTACTGCTTTACCAGGGAGGTTTCATTTAGAATCGTTCCCATTTTGATCATAGCCTGGAGAGCCGTCAACCATAGACCTCCGCAATAGGCACTGAGACCCTTCATGTGCCAGGCCGAATCATATGTCTGGTCTGGGAAACCTGAATTTTCCGGAATGAAATCTCCGTTGATATCGAACTGCTGGAGATAGTGCATAGCTTCAGCACACGACTCCCAAAGTTGATCAAGCAACTCTTTCCCCCTTTTGGGATTCAGGTAGTAATTTCTGTACACCATAAGAACATACTTGGTATTCAAGTCTTTCCAGAGGTTGACATTTCTGTGGGAGTAGGCGTTAAATTGTACAAAGGGGTCTTCCGCTTTTGCTGGGTCGATTACCGGAGAGAGTAATGGTCTGCCAAGGTCATGGGGACAGGCGCCCCGAACCAGCCGAATATCTTCCTTAATATCCTCTGGTTGTTGACACCCGTAGTCGTAGCCATATTTCCAGGGAACAATTCTTTCGTCTTCCCTGTTGATCCCCTCGGAGAATAGTTCCATCACCCGGTTTTCTATGTCAGGCCAATACCTCAGCGTGGTGAAAGAATAATAAAAGCGTACATCCAGTGTTTCATAGTTAAAGTAGTCGATGCTTTCAAGAAATCCAAAATTGTTTGTGTATGCCTCCCAGAGAGTCCCCCCGTCCAGGAGATAGTACTGCTCGTTGAGGATAGTTTTGGTTAAGAGGGGATCACTGTTGACTGAAGTTCTCACCTCGTTATGCCACTTATCTACTGCTTTGGACCACTCTTTTCGATGTTGGACGCCGATCTTAGCGAACTCAAGTGCATCAATGCCAGGGTCAGATTTATACTCATGGTATTTACGCTTGAACAACCTCCCGTCTGGTTCGGAAATTTTTATCACCGGAAAATCCCAGGTCAGCGTCATGGGGATTTCTTTTGTTGCACCTGGGTGAAGGATACAGGTTGCGCAGATAGCGGCTCCGTTAAGGGTTTCTGTTTTGCCTTGAAAATGTGTAGGGCCATTGGGAAGTTTTCCATTGGTGAAGAACGAATCTGCTATTTCGCTTCCATTACCTCTGCAATCGAAAGAGACAAGATAACTGAGCGTGATGTCATCGGGCTCTTTACCCGCTGAAATCGCAAATTCCCCCTGACGTGAGACAGGAAGTTTCGTTACATCATCCTCATGGGCTGAAAGTATTATCCCTAGAAGATGTGTTTCATCCACTACCCGGTGGCGCTGCCTGATCTGTGGCATCTTTTCTGACCACCTGTTTTGTGAGTATTCTCCGATGTTTCGCGTCTGGTTTCGTGCCTCTGGTGTTCGTCCAACCATGTTTTCAAGGGTAAAGAGGATGCCGATTTTAACTGGCTCGCTCAAAGGGTTATGAATGTGCCAAGTGTAATAACCAAGAGGCAAACTGCTTGAAAAGTAGTTATGGGGAATGATTGGTGAGAACTGCTCCAGCACAATATGCAGAGGATTATCCTGATGCCCGGAATAATCACACCAGGTCTTTGGAAAGAGCGCTGCATACATTCCCTGCCCGACTGGATAATTCCACGGCCAGGTGGATAACAGGTCAGAGAGAGACGGTCTGGAAGCATCCCGGGGAGAGCCTGCCATTAGTGTTTGTACGAAGGGTTTTGTTGAGCTTTCCGCTTTAACGAATACATGGAACTGTGATCCATACACCTCGTTATCATAAATGTGCTCATAGGGTATAATCTGCCAGCGGGCAAAATCTCCAAAGTAAGAGCGACCGATTGAACCTGCTCCCATACCCCCAATGGGACATCCCTGGCGTGCGCCGTCACGGGTCATCTGGAGCTGTTCCCAGGGAACTCTAAAACTGATCTCCGGATATGCCTCTTTTGGAAAAGGTGTGCCGATAGGAATCATCCACGCATCAGGGGGGATAATGTGAGAAATCATGGAGATCGAGTGCCTCATATTTACGCTGGTCGGTTTTATGAAATGTTACTCAACAATTTAGAAAAATGACAGTTATATATTTTTTACTAGATAAATGTAGCATACCTTATAGATTGTTACTAACAAATTAGAGGGAAAAGACTAAGTTAAAATAATAA